>CALMCD010000438.1 GCA_937863075.1 uncultured Rhodoferax sp.
GTGCTGGGAACCCTGTTCTATCGCTTTATCAGCGAAAATTTTGCAGCCTATTTTGAAGTCGGTGATGACAGCGTTCACTACGCTGCGCTTTCCGATAAGGTCATCACGCCAGACCTCAAAGACGATGCCATTAAAACCAAGGGTTATTTCATCTACCCTAGCCAACTGTTCGCCACCATCGTCGCCAGTGCCAACACCAACAAAAGCCTGAACACCGACTTGGCGGCTATTTTTACGGCCATTGAACGATCCGCCAACGGTTACCCCTCTGAGCGCGACATCAAAGGCCTGTTTGCCGATTTTGATACCACCAGCAACCGCCTTGGCAACACGGTGGAAGCCAAAAATACCCGCTTGGCAGCCGTTCTTCAAGGCGTGGCGGCACTGGATTTTGGCGATTTTGAAGATAACCATATCGACCTATTTGGCGATGCTTACGAATTTTTAATTTCTAACTACGCTGCCAATGCGGGCAAATCCGGTGGCGAATTTTTTACCCCGCAGCATGTTTCTAAGCTGATTGCGCAGCTTGCCATGCACCAACAAACCAGCGTCAATAAAATCTATGATCCCGCTTGTGGTTCTGGGTCGCTACTGCTGCAAGCCAAAAAGCATTTTGATGCCCATGTGATTGAAGATGGTTTTTGGGGGCAGGAAATTAACCATACCACGTATAACTTGGCGCGGATGAATATGTTTTTGCATAACATCAATTACGACAAGTTTAATATCCAACTGGGTGACACGCTGGAAAACCCGCAGTTTTGGGAAGATAAACCCTTTGATGCGATTGTTTCCAATCCACCCTATTCGGTGAAGTGGATTGGAAATGACGACCCCACGCTGATTAACGATGACCGCTTTGCCCCTGCTGGGGTATTAGCCCCCAAATCCAAAGCCGATTTTGCTTTTGTGCTGCATGCACTGAGTTATCTCTCTAGCAAAGGCCGCGCCGCTATTGTTTGCTTTCCGGGTATTTTTTACCGTGGTGGTGCGGAACAGAAAATCCGCCAGTATCTGATAGATAATAATTATATTGAAACGATAATTTCGCTTGCACCGAATTTATTCTTTGGTACGACCATTGCCGTGAATATATTGGTATTATCCAAGCATAAAACCGACACCCAAACCCAGTTTATAGATGCCAGTGGTTTATTTAAGAAAGAAACCAATACCAATACCCTCACCGATGCGCACATCGAACGCATTATGCAGGTATTTGATAGCAAGGATGCTATTGAACACTTTGCCCAATCCATCCCATTTGAAACCATTGCTGCAAACGATTACAACCTATCGGTAAGCAGCTATATCGAAGCCAAGGATAACCGCGAGGTGGTGGATATTATGAAGCTCAATGCCGAATTAAAAACCACGGTGGCAAAAATTGACAAGCTACGGGCGGAGATTGATGTTATTGTGGCTGAGATTGAAGGCAAGGAGTTAGAAGCATGAACGATTTTAGTTTAATGGGGAAACTATTGGATGGGGTTGAAGTGGAATGGAGGGCGTTGGGGGAGGTAGCTATAAAAATTTCATCTGGTGGAACTCCTCAAACAGGTGTTAAGGAATACTGGGAAGGTGGCACAATTCCTTGGATGAGTTCGGGAGAAGTAAATTTTGAAACAATATATAAAACAGAAAACTTCATTACCGAGGCTGGGCTAAAAAACTCTAGTGCCAAATTTGTTCCAAAAAATTCACTCGTAATTGCCTTGGCAGGGCAAGGAAAAACTCGTGGAAAAGTTGCAAGAACTAGAATTTCTTTAACTACCAACCAATCACTTGCATCAATTTCCCTTGATGAAAAAATAGTTAATTCTGATTATTTGTATCACTTTATAAAAACGCAATACGAGAATTTGAGGCAAATATCATCTGGGAGTGGAACTCGCGGCGGTCTTAACTTGCAGATGATTTCAAATTACAAGTTTCCATTACCCTGCCCTGACAACCCAAAGAAATCCCTAAAAATCCAAACTGAAATCGTTCGCATTTTAGACGCATTTACCGCACATACCGCCGAACTTACCGCCGAACTTACCGCGCGGAAAAAGCAATATCACTATTATCGGGATAAATTATTGAGTTTTAACGATGGTGAAGTGGAGTGGAAAGCGTTGGGGGAGGTTGGTGAATTTATTCGTGGCGGAGGATTACAGAAAAAGGACTTTACTGAAACTGGTGTCGGCTGAATTCACTATGGG
>CALMCD010000439.1 GCA_937863075.1 uncultured Rhodoferax sp.
ATTTTAGAGGGCAGTAATATCCCCTATATTGCCTTTGAAACCAATGCCAAGCTGGTCGATAAATGGCGCACCGAGGGGCATCCGGTTTATTTTGGTGATATTTGTGATGCAGAATTATTTGCCAGTGCCGCGCTGCATTCGGTGGAACTGGTGGTGCTAACGATGCCGGATATGAAAGCATCGGTATTGGCCGCCACCCTGATTCTGACGCACCACCCCAAGATGAATATCGTAGCGCGTTCGCGTGATTTGGTCACTTGCGATGCCCTGCACCAAGCGGGCGTGCGCTACACCTTTCCTGAAACGCTGGAGGCGAGCTTACGCCTAGCCGCCCAAAGTTTAGAAGCCTTGGGCATCACCACCCATGAAACCGATGTGTTGTTACGGGGCGTGCGTTCATCCGATTACGAAATGGTACGCACGGGGCCAGAGGCCTTCCCGCAAAAAGATTAATGAGCGGCTTTTTTCTCTTGGCGTTTCTTACGGGCGCGGATATTTAATACTTCCACGCCCAAAGAAAATGCCATTGCTACATACGCATAACCCTTGGGAACGTGGACATCAAACGCTTCTGCAATCAACAAAGTTCCGACCATCGTTAAAAATGCCAGTGCCAGCACTTTGACGGATGGATGGGCTTCGACAAAATCACCAATGGGTTTAGCAGCAAATAACATCACAGCGACGGATGCCATGACCGCAGCAATCATGACGCTGATATTATCCACCATACCCACCGCTGTAATCACCGAATCCAACGAGAAAACAATATCGACAATACCGATTTGAATAATCGTTCCCCAGAACAAATTAGCCCCAGTTTTGACCGTTTCTTGGGTAGTTAATGGATTTTCATCGGGTTTGCCATGGGCATCATGGGCTTCCACTTCCATAAAAATCTCGTGGGATGCTTTATAGAGCAGAAATAAACCACCGAATAATAAAATCAAATCGCGTCCGCTCAAAGCTTGGTTAAAAATCGTGAACAGCGTTTCGGTTAATTGCATGACCCACGATAAACTGAGTAACAAGGCAATACGGGAAACCATCGCAAAACCCAATCCCAACCTTCTACCAAAATCGCGTTTTTCAGGTGGAAGGCGACCTACCAAAATACTAATAAAAATGATATTGTCAATACCCAGCACAATTTCCAATGCAGCCAGCATGAAAAAAGCAATCCAGATATTGGGATCGGTTAATAGTTCCATAAAAATCCTTATAAGGAATTAGAATTTATTAGAAGTTCATCTAAGTTAAGAATTGCCTAGTTTGACAAAATCGCCACTGGCATTGCCGCCCAGTGACAATAATCCGGCATTGGAATAAATACCGAGTTTGGCGCGGGTGTCGGTAATATCCAAATTGCGCATGGTGAGCTGACCGATACGATCCAACGGGCTGAAAGGCGCATCTTCCACTTTTTCCATGCTCAAACGTTCGGGCGCGTAGGTCAAATTGGGCGATTCGGTATTCAGCAGCGAATAATCGTTACCGCGACGCAATTCCAGCGTCACCGTACCCGTCACCGCGCGCGCCACCCAGCGTTGGGCGGTTTCGCGCAGCATGATGGCTTGGCTATCGAACCAGCGACCTTGGTACAGCAAACGACCCAGTTTGCGCCCGTTTTCGCGGTACTGTTCGATGGTATCTTCGTTGTGAATGCCCGTCACCAAACGTTCATAAGCTATGAAAAGCAGAGCAAGTCCGGGTGCTTCGTAAATGCCACGGCTCTTGGCTTCGATGATGCGGTTTTCGATTTGGTCGCTCATGCCCAAGCCGTGACGACCGCCGATGCGGTTGGCTTCGAGAATCAAGGTCACCAAATCGGGATATTCCACGCCATTCAAAGCGACAGGGCGACCTTCTTCAAAGCGGATGCTGACTTCTTCGGCCTTGACGATGCAATCGTCTTTCCAAAATGGTACGCCCATAATCGGATTCACGATTTTCATGCCGCTGCTGAGATGTTCCAAATCCTTGGCTTCGTGCGTTGCGCCGAGCATATTGGAATCGGTGGAATAGGCTTTTTCCGCGCTCATTTTGTAGCCGAAACCGTTGGCGGTCATGAACGCGGACATCTCTGCACGTCCGCCCAACTCGTCGATAAACGCTTGGTCGAGCCACGGTTTGTAGATTTTCAGCGCGGGATTGGTCAATAAACCGTAGCGGTAAAAACGCTCAATATCGTTGCCTTTGAAGGTGGAGCCGTCGCCCCAAATGTTCACATCATCCTCTTTCATCGCGCTCACCAGCATCGTTCCGGTTACGGCGCGACCCAGTGGCGTGGTGTTGAAATAGGTTTGTCCGGCGGTGGTGATATGGAACGCGCCCGATTGCAGCGCGGCAAGACCTTCGGCGGCGAGCTGGGGGCGGCAATCGACTAAACGCGCTTTAATCGCACCGTATTCCATCGCTTTACGCGGGATTTCGTCGTAATCGGATTCATCGGGTTGTCCGAGATTCGCGGTGTACGCATAGGGCAATGCACCCTTTTTTTGCATCCACAATAAAGCGGCGCTGGTGTCGAGTCCGCCGGAAAAAGCGATTCCCACTTTTTGACCAACGGGAAGATTTTGAAGAATAGTATTAGACATAGTGCTATAAAAATAAGAGTCAATCAACCAACATTAGCCGAACATTAACCAAAATGGCAGATGTAGTGGTAAGCCGCAAAACCTTCGGTCACGCGGATTTGAAATTTGGAATTGCCCGCAATGCTGAATTGCTCGCCCGCGCTGGATTTCACCCATTCGGTTGCACCGTCGAGTAGGTATTCGCAGCTACCGGCAACACATTCCATGATTTCCGGTGCGCCGGTGTTGAAGGTGAGGGTGGCGGGCAAAATTACGCCGACCGATTTTTTTGTGCCATCGGCGAAGGTGATGCCGTGGCTCACGCATTTGCCGTCAAAGTACACATTGGCTTGGGTGGTGACGGATACGCCGTCAATATGGGTAGTTGGGGTAGTTGTCATAGTGTGGGGTTCAGGGATAAAACCCCTGATTTTAGGACAGCCCCACAAGCCCTACCGTAATGCGCCCATCGTCCCACTCAATCACAGGGCGCTTGATGACGCTGGGGTTTTGCTGCATACACGCCAAAGCACTCGCGGCATCGACCACCGCCGCTTGCACAGCGGGTTCCAGTTTGCGCCACGTAGGGCCTTTTTTATTCAACAGTGGCTCCCAACCCAAGGTTTCCATCCAAACCTTCACCCGCGCGGCTGGCACGCCGTGTTTTTTGTAATCGTGAAACTGGTATGCAATACCCTGCGCGGTAAGCCACGCACGGGCTTTTTTCACGGTATCGCAGTTGGGGATGGCGTAGAGGGTGGTCATGGATATTACGCTTTCGCCGTCCCCGCTGCGGTGCTTACGCTCAACATTCGCTCCACATAACGGGCGACGGTATCGACTTCGAGATTCACCCAACTTCCTGCTGCCAAATCAAATAACATGGTGTGTTCAATGGTGTGGGGAATGAGGTTAATCGAAATCATGCAGCCCGTTGGTAAATCATGAACGGTGTTAATCGTTAAGCTCACGCCATTGATGGCGATAGAACCTTTATAAACAAAATACTTTGCCAATGCCAGCGGCGCGAGAATACGCATCTCCCAGCTTTCACCCACGGGTTCAAAGTATTTCACCGTACCGATTCCATCCACATGACCGGATACCCAGTGTCCGCCCAAACGGTCGCTGGCACGCAGGGCTTTTTCGAGATTCACGCGACCCCGACCATCCAAGCCCGTCGTTTTTTGCAGCGATTCGGCAGAAATATCGACGGTAAAAATCCCCGCCTCTTTGTCGAGCGTAGTGACAGTCATGCACGCACCATTGAGTGCGATGCTATCGCCCAGCCCCACATCCTCCAAATACGCCGGCGGGCAATGGATACACAAGCGTTTTCCGTAGTACGGTGGTTCGCCCAAAGGAATGGGTTTTTGTAATGCGCCAACGGCAGTAATAATTCCGGTGAACATGCTTCAACTTTCTTTAACTTGTTACTTCGTTAGAAATGGAAACTTTTTTCAAATACGCGGTACGCAAAATGGTAGCAAGAATACCGCTAATCACAATCAATGTCATACCCAGCCAACCGAGTAGGGGAATTTGCTCGCCAAACAACGCCAAACTGTAGATAGAGGCAAACACAATGCCACTGTATTGCATATTCGCCACCACCAGCGTTGCACCGTGGCTGTAGGCACGGGTCATGCACCATTGACCGAGCGAGGCGAAGATTCCAATCGGAACCAACCACATCGCCGCCTCGGTACTCACCTGCGACCAAGGCGTAAAGGGTTGGAACAATGCGGCTGCGGTTCCCAATAGCGTCGTTCCCAGCGAGAAATAAAAAACGGTTCGGACTTCCGGTTCTCCCGCTTTGCCCAGTGCGGTGACCTGCAACTGCGCCATCGCCGCCGCCATGCCCGAAAGCAAACCGACCAGCCCCGCAAACAGTTGATTTTGTTCAATGGTGGGGCGCAGGGTGATGATGACTCCGGCAAAACCCAGCAACACCGTCCCCATCAGCAAGCTGTTATCCCGCACGCGACCGTAGAGCATACCGCCCGCCACCACAAACACCGCCACCCACACGCTGCTCATGTAATTGAGCGTCATGGACATCGCCAGCGGCAAATGCCCAATCGCATAAAACCACGCACCCATCGCAAACACGCCAATAGCGCTGCGCCACAGGTGCATCATGGGGATGGCAGTGGCAAGGCTCACCTTGCTGGCACGCAACACGATCGCCATAAAAACCAAACTCACCAGCCCGCGATAGAACAAAATTTCCAGCGCATGAAAACTTTGCGAGGCGAATTTAATCCCCACCGCCATCGTGGCGAAGAAAAACGCAGCCAAAACCATCCAAAGTGCTTGCATTTGGATGGCAACCGATTACAAACCGAGCTGACGGCGATACCACTGGTGGAAATGCGGCATTCCGTCTTCCATCGGGCTATGGTAAGGGCCGACTTCGTTATCACCCCGCGCCAAGAGCGCGGCACGACCCGCATCCATGCGTTCGCCGATTTCATCGTCTTCGAGGCAGGTTTCGTTGTACGCCGCTTGCTGGGCTTCCACAAAATCGCGTTCAAACGCTTGAATTTCTTCGGGGTAGTAAAACTCGACCATATTCAAGGTTTTATTCAGCCCCATCGGGAACAAGGTGGAAACCGTCAGCACATGGGGATACCACTCGATCATGATGTGCGGATAGTACGTCAGCCAAATCGCGCCTTGGGTGGGTGGTTCGCCGTTGCGGTAATTCAGTAGCGCATCGTGCCAACGCTGGTAGATTTTCGATCCAGCCGCCGAAGCATCTGCACGCGCCAAGCGGGACGCTACGCCCACACTTTGCACCGAATAATGCTCGGCAAATTGCCAGCTTAAATCGTCACAGGTCACGAAATTGCCCAGCCCGGGGTGGAAGGGGGCAACGTGGTAGTCTTCCAGATACACCTCGATAAAGGTTTTCCAGTTGTAGTTGCACTCGTGCAGCACCACGTTATCCAGCACCATGCCTTCAAAATTCAGGGCAGCACTGTGGTTCATACCGGTAAGGTCGGCCATGACGTTGCGTCCGTTTTGCTCAAACAGCAAGCCATTCCACTCCTGAAGCGGGTAGTTATTCAAATCCAAGCAAGGGGATTGTGCAAAATGGGGCGCACCGAGGAGTTTGCCACCACCGCTGTACGTCCAACGGTGCAAGGGGCAAACGATAGAACCACCGTTGGCATTTAACGAGCCTCGGCCTTTGAGCATCACGGCCTGACGGTGTCGACAAACATTCGACACCAGCTCGATCTTATCCTGTGCGGTACGCACCAATGCACGGCCTTCACGTTCCTGCGGCAGGGCGTAATAATCGCCTACGTTGGGAACGCTCAGACTATGTCCTACATAGCGTGGGCCATTGTTGAAAATGACCTCCATTTCACGCTGGTACAGCGCTTCATCAAAATAACTAGAAACCGGTAACTGGAGATTTTGGAGACTTAAATCAGACATGGTTATCCTGACCTAACGAAAGATAAGATACAAATAAGGGGCAGTCATTGTAGTCTTTCGCCGTCACCTGCCCCAAACGCCTAGAATCGCCCTAATGAACCACGCTATGAACCACGCTATTTTTAACCTCAGTCTCTGGAGTCAGCAGCACGCCACCCAGATTGAACACGCATTAGACCAATGGATTGCCGTCGACCCCTCGCAGCCCCAATGCGATTTGATGCAGGCCATGCGTTACGCCGTTCTAGACGGTGGCAAGCGCCTGCGTCCGCTGCTGGTTTTAGCAGCCTTTGAAGCCGTCGCCCCGCACACCCATACCAATCACCACATCGCCGCTGCGGTGCGGGCAGCCTGCGCGGTCGAGCTGATTCATGCGTATTCCTTGGTGCATGATGATATGCCCTGCATGGACAACGACGTACTCCGCCGAGGCAAACCCACCGTACACGTTCAATTCGGTGAAGCGGGTGCGTTGCTGGCCGGTGATGCACTCCAAGCACTCGCCTTTGAACTATTAACCCCGCAAGACGGTAGCGTATCGGAAACGATTCAAGCGCGGCTGTGCAGCCTATTGGCACGGGCGGCAGGCAGTACCGGAATGGCGGGTGGGCAAGCGATTGATTTAGCTAACGTCGGCAAGCCCTTAACCGAATCGCAATTACGCCGTATGCACGAATTGAAAACCGGCGCATTGCTGAAAGCCAGTGTTGCGATGGGGGCGGTGTGTGCGCAAGCCGATGCGTCTACTTTAGCGGCACTGGATGCTTATGGAGCCAGCATTGGTCTGGCTTTTCAGGTGGTGGATGATATTTTGGATGTCACCGCCGATTCCGCCACGCTGGGCAAAACAGCGGGGAAAGATGCCGATAACAATAAACCGACTTACGTTTCCCTCATGGGGCTAGCGGCAAGCCAGTCCTATGCACAAGCCCTTTTAAGAGATGCGCACCGTGCATTGGATGCCAGTGGTTTAATCCAAACACAGGCGCTGCGTGCCTTGGCGGAAATGGTGGTTAATCGTATTCATTGACCGTATGACACCGCGAGCGTATCGATCGTGTTTACCGATTGACTGATTTTCAAAATTTTTCAAATTTTCATTTCATCATGCACCAAAATCATCCGAATCACCCCAATTATCCTTTGCTGCATACCGTGAATGATCCGGCCGATTTACGCAAACTATCGCCGGAAAATTTGCAGACGCTGGCGGATGAGTTGCGTTCTTATCTCCTGCACAGTGTCGCCAAAACCGGTGGGCATTTAAGCTCCAATCTGGGCACGGTGGAGTTAAGCGTGGCGCTGCATTACGTCTTCAACACGCCGCACGACCGCATTGTGTGGGATGTGGGGCATCAAACGTATCCACACAAAATTTTGACGGGGCGGCGCGACCGCATGTCCACCCTGCGCCAACTGGGGGGCTTGAGTGGCTTTCCGCGCCGCGATGAAAGCGAATACGACACCTTCGGCACAGGGCATTCGTCCACCAGCATTTCAGCGGCATTGGGCATGGCGCACGCAGCGAAGTTGCAGGGCATCGAGCGGCATTCGATTGCCGTGATTGGCGATGGTTCCATGACCGCAGGCATGGCGTTTGAAGCGCTGAATAACGGCGGCGTATCGAATTGCAATGTGCTGGTGATTTTGAACGATAACGATATGAGCATCAGCCCCCCCGTTGGGGCGCTGAATCGTTATTTGGCGAAATTGATGAGCGGCAAGTTTTACACCGCTGCTAAAAATGCGGGTAAAAATGTGTTGAAAAATGCCCCGCCGTTGTTTGAACTCGCCAAACGGTTGGAAGAGCAAGCCAAAGGTATGGTGGTTCCTGCCACGTTGTTTGAAAAATTCGGATTTAACTATATCGGCCCCATTGATGGGCATGATTTGGAATCCTTGGTTTCGACGCTGGAAAATATCAAGCATCTCAAAGGCCCGCAGTTTTTGCATGTGGTCACGAAAAAAGGGCAGGGTTATAAACTGGCGGAGGTTGATCCGATTTCCTACCACGGGCCGGGTAAATTCGATCCACATATTGGGCTACAAGCACCCACAACACCCGCCAAAACCACGTTCACGCAAGTGTTTGGACAATGGCTGTGCGATATGGCCGAGCAAGACGGGCGGCTGGTGGGCATCACCCCCGCGATGCGTGAGGGATCGGGCATGGTTGAATTTGAACGGCGCTTCCCCGACCGTTATTTCGATGTGGGTATTGCCGAGCAACATTCGGTCACCTTTGCAGCAGGTTTGGCGGCGGAGGGTTTGAAACCCGTGGTGGCGATTTATTCCACCTTTTTGCAACGCGCTTATGACCAGTTGATTCACGATGTCACGCTGCAAAATCTGCCCGTTGTTTTCGCGCTAGACCGCGCGGGCTTGGTGGGTGCGGATGGCGCTACCCATGCCGGAGCGTATGACATCGCCTTCCTGCGCTGTATCCCGAATATCAGCATCGCCTGCCCTGCCGATGAAAACGAATGCCGCCAGCTCCTCACCACCGCCTTTGAGCAAGACCATTCGGTGGCGGTGCGCTATCCGCGTGGGGCGGGGGCGGGCGTTCCAGTAGAAAAAACGCTGGAATCGCTGCCGTTTGGCAAGGGCGAAATTTCCCGTTTGGGCAAAAGCGGTATCGCTATTTTGGCGTTTGGCCCGCTGCTATACGCTGCTTTGCAGGCGGCGGCGGTGTTGGATGCCACCGTCGTCAATATGCGTTGGGCGAAGCCGCTGGATACCGAATTGCTGTTGCAAGAAGTGTGCAGTCACCGCGCTTTGGTCACGCTGGAAGACAGTTGTTTGATGGGCGGTGCGGGTAGCGCGGTGCTGGAGGCGTTGAACGCAGCGGGCGTGAATTTACCCGTGCTGCAACTGGGCTTGAAAGACGAGTTTATCGAACACGGCGACCCCGCCCGCTTGATGGCCTTGCAAGGACTGGATGCTGCGGGCATCGA
>CALMCD010000440.1 GCA_937863075.1 uncultured Rhodoferax sp.
CAGCAATCCGGCGAGGCATATCCGCAGTGTTTGAAAAAAATTGGGACGATTCTTCGGATTCATACGCACTCCATCAAAGTTCATGCGGGGATGATAATAATCGCCATGAACCGTCCATACGCACAAAAAAGCCCCCGCAGCGCTTTCACGTTGCAGGGGCTTTTATAGTCAGTAGCTACTTCTTAAACAATTCCGAGTGCGTGCCCGCGCGAACGAAAATCACACCGTCCCCCCGTAATTGATAAATCAGCAGCAAATCACCCTTCACATGGCATTCACGATGATCCGACCATTCACCTTTCAGTTCGTGGTCTAACCATTCGGCAGGCAATGGTTCATCGTTAGCAATGAGCAGCATCATGACTTGCTTGAGCCGGGTCATATCCTGCTTGCCTGAATGCGTTAAGCGTTCCCAATCACTTTCAAATTGGCGGGTTTGATTGAATTTTCTTGGTAGTGACGCGCGTTTTGCCTTTGCTGGCTTTTTTATCGAGTTCATCAAAAAGTTCTTGTGCTGTTCCGTTCCGTGCTGCTGTCATCGCGCGAGCTTCCATCATGGCTGTGATTGTTTCAGGTGTGGGTTGTTTGCGAACCTCAAAAGGCAAGCCACCCACTTCCACCACTTGTCGCAAAAATAGCCGGATAGCCGCACTGAGGTCAAGTCCCAAGTTAGCAAGCACTTCGGCGGATTGTTGTTTCAAATCTGGCTCAATCCGTGAACGAATTTCAGCCGATTTACCCAGTGTTATTGTTTGCATAATATCCAAAGCCCCTTTTTCTACTTTATTGTAGATAATTTTGTAGCTGCATTGACGGCACTATTATGACCCTACCCTCTATTCCCCACCGCCTCCACCACGCCCGCCTAACCCTTGCCGATTTCGCTTTGGATGCCTATATCGTCCTTTCCAGCGACCCGCATTTATCCGAATACCTGCCCGCGCATTGGCAGGGTCGGGAATGGCTTTCGGGGTTTACGGGGTCGGCGGGAACGCTGGTTTTCACGGCAACCGATGCCGCCCTGTTCACCGACAGCCGCTATTGGACGCAAGCGCAAACCGAGTTAAACGGCAGCGGCATCGAACTGGTGAAGCAAGGTGCAGCCGGAGCGCCCACGCCGATTCAATGGCTCACCGCGCGGCTGCAAAAAGGGCAAACCGTGGGGGCGGATGGTGCGGTGATGGGCTTGGCGTTTGCACAAACTTTGCGTGAGGCATTGACAAAAATCGGGGCGAATCTGCGCACGGATACCGATTTATTCGCCACGATTTGGACAGATCGTCCACCGCCACCCAACAATCCCATCACCGAACACGCGCTGGAATACGCCAGCCAAGCATCGGCGGAAAAGCTCGCGCAGGTGCGGCAAGCGATGCGGGACATGGGCGCGACGCACCATTTTCTTTCCAGCTTGGACGACATCGCGTGGCTGTTTAATTTGCGCGGCTCGGATATTCCGTACAACCCCGTTTTCTTGTCGCACGCCCTCATCACCTTGGAAAAGGAAACGCTTTTCCACAGCACCCATTACCCCGATGCAGCCACGGCTTTATCCACCCTGCCACCCGATGCAGTGCTGCTGATCGACCCCAAACGCATCACATTGGGAATGCGCGAATGTGTTCCGGCGGGCGTAAAAATCATCGAGCGCACCAACCCCAGCATCTTGCTGAAATGCCGCAAAGATGAAAAACAAGCCGCGCACATTCGCCGCACGATGGAACGCGATGGTGCAGCCATGTGCCGTTTTTATGCGTGGCTGGAGGCGGCGTTGGCGCGGGGTGAGCGCGTCACGGAAATCACGGTAGATGAGCGTTTGAGCGCGGAACGGGCGCGGCAGCCGGATTTTGTCAGCCTCTCGTTTGGCACGATTGCGGCGTTCAAAGCCAACGGTGCGATGGCGCATTACAGCGCGACCGAATCCCGCCACGCGGTGATTGAGGGCGATGGGCTGCTGCTGATTGATTCGGGTGGGCAATACCTCGGCGGCACGACCGACATCACCCGCGTATGGCCTATCGGAACGGTCAGCACCGCCCAACAACGCGATTACACGCTGGTGCTAAAGGGGCTAATCAACCTTTCCCGCGCCCATTTTCCGCTGGGAACACCCGCGCCGATGCTGGATGCGCTGGCACGCGCTCCGCTATGGGAACACGGTTTAGATTACGGTCACGGCACGGGGCATGGCGTGGGTTACTTTTTGAACGTGCATGAAGGGCCGCAAAGCATCTCCAAAGCCATGCCCACGGCAGAAATGGCGATGCAGGCGGGAATGGTCACATCCATTGAACCCGCGCTGTATCGGGATGGGCAATGGGGCATTCGGTTGGAAAACTTGGTGTTGAATGTGCCGCGCCACGAAGGGAATTTTCTCGCCTTTGAAACGCTCACGCTCTGCCCGATTGATACGCGCTGCATCGAAGCATCCTTGCTGCGGACGGATGAAATCGACTGGTTGAATAATTACCACGCCACGGTGCGGGAGCGGCTCGCCCCGCTATTGGAGGGGGCGGCGTTGGATTGGCTGATGGTGCGAACTAAGAAAATCCGCAGCTAATCGGCGGCCCTTCGGGGATGCACTGCCCCGCCACGCCGCAACAGGGCGCACACTCTAGCGGCAGGCTACACGGGTTGGTGGTGGCAAAAACGGCAATCTGTTTCTTCAAGTTGGTGGACAGGCACTGCGGGCATTCCGGCGTGTTGTCTGAACGCACCAGCGTTTCAAATCGTTCACCACAATCGACACAAGCGTACTCGTATACAGGCATGATCAGTCCTTTTTTCTAATTATTTATTCATTCTTCGATTCCGTCTATCGTATGTTACGAACATTACGCGGTGATACATATTCTGATGTCAGAATGTAAGCAACCGTAAAAATCCACCTTCCCCTGAAAAATCCCTTGACCTTTGGAGATAAAAAATGAATGTATCCACCGCCATCGAAAACCGCCGCGCCATCAAAGCGTTTGACCCTAGCCACCGCATGAGCGATGCCGAAGTTCAGCAACTGTTTGAACTCGCCAAACTGTCGCCCACCGCCTTCAATATCCAAAATTGGCGTTTTGTGGTGCTGAAAGACCCCGAACTGCGCCAGCAAGTGCGGGCAGCGGCGTGGAATCAAGCGCAGGTGACCGATGCGTCTTTGCTGGTGGTGTTGACTGCCGATTTGAAATCGTGGGAAAAAGAACCCCGCCGCTACTGGCGCAATGCCGCGCAGCCGGTGCAAGATTTCATGGTGTCTGCGTTGGACGGCTACTACCGAGGCCGCGACCAAGTGCAGCGCGATGAGGCGATGCGTTCCTGCGGCATGGCAGCACAAACGCTGATGCTGGCAGCGCAAGAAATGGGCTACGAATCCTGCCCAATGGACGGCTTTGATTTCGATGCCGTGGGCCAACTCATCAACCTCCCCGCCGACCACGCGATTGCCATGTTTGTCGCCATCGGCAAAGGAACCCAAGCCGCCCATCCCCGCAGCGGCCCCGTGGGTTTGGATGAGATTGTGATTACGGATCGGTTTGCGGGGTAATTAAAACCAACTGCCATTCCCAATAAAAAGCCCCACACCGCAGACTGCGCGTGCAGGGCTGGCTACCAAATCAGTAGCAAACTAAAAACCTACTTCCTAGCCGGCGGCAAATCCGTACAGCTTCCATGCGCCACTTCCGCCGCCATGCCGATGCTCTCGCCGAGCGTGGGGTGCGGGTGAATCGTTTTGCCGATGTCCACCGCGTCCGCGCCCATTTCAATCGCCAGCGCGACCTCGCCAATCATGTCGCCCGCGTGCGTGCCGACGATGCCGCCGCCCACAATGCGGTGCGTTTCCGCGTCGAATAGCAGTTTCGTGAAACCTTCATCGCGCCCGTTGGCAATCGCACGACCGGAGGCCGTCCACGGGAACAATCCTTTTTTCACCTTGATGCCTTGTGCCTTGGCTTGCTCCTCGGTCAGGCCAACCCATGCCACTTCGGGATCGGTATAGGCCACGCTCGGAATCACGCGGGCGCTGAATTCGGCGCTGGCTAATTTGGTATCACCCTTCAATTCACCCGCAATCACCTCGGCGGCAACATGCCCTTCATGCACCGCTTTGTGCGCCAACATGGGCTGACCCACGATGTCGCCAATCGCAAAAATATGCGGCACATTGGTACGCATTTGCGAATCCACGTTGATGAATCCGCGCTCGGTGATTTCCACGCCCGCCTTTTCCGCGCCGATTTTTTTGCCGTTGGGTGTACGCCCAACCGCTTCCAAAACGAGGTCGTAAGTACCTTCGGATTTTTTACCATCCAAACCCTCAAACTGCACCGTAATGCCCGCCGCGCTTGCAGAGGCTGCTATGGTTTTTGTATTGAGGAGGATGTTATCGAAGCGGGGCGCGTTCATTTTTTGCCAGACTTTGACCAAGTCCCGATCCGCGCCTTGCATCAAACCATCCTGCATTTCGACCACATCCAAGCGCGTGCCGAAGCTGGAATACACCGTTCCCATTTCCAGCCCGATGATGCCGCCGCCAATAATCAGCATCTTGTTCGGCACACCGTGTTGCAACGCCAACGCGCCCGTAGAATCGACCACGCGCGGGTCTTGCGGCATAAACGGCAAGCGCACCGATTGGCTGCCCGCCGCGATGATGGCGCGTTGAAAGTTCAGCGTTTGTTGCCCGTTTGCCCCATTGACTTCCATGTGATTGGCATCGACAAACTGCCCCACGCCGCGCACGATGGTGACTTTGCGCATTTTCGCCATCGCCGCCAGCCCGCCGGTGAGCTTGCCGATAACGCCTTCTTTGTGTTCACGCAGCTTATCGACGTTCACGGTGAGCGAACCCGTGACCAGCCCGCTCGCACCCAAATGGCGCATTTCGTCCATCGCCGCCGCAACGTGCAAGAGTGCTTTACTCGGAATACAACCCACGTTCAAACAAACGCCGCCCAGCGTCGCGTAACGCTCGACTAGCACGACTTTCAAACCCAAATCCGCCGCCCGAAACGCTGCCGAATAGCCACCCGGCCCGCCACCGAGGACGAGAAGGTCGTAGCCCTCACCCCTACCCTCTCCCACGGGGAGAGGGGGAGGAGGCAGCGTTCCCGCCTTGGCATTACTCCCCTCTCCTTGTGGGAGAGGGGTTGGGGGTGAGGGCGCAACCCCCGCCACTTCCAACATCAACAGCAAAGAGCCTTCACTCACGCGGTCGCCGAGCTGAA
>CALMCD010000441.1 GCA_937863075.1 uncultured Rhodoferax sp.
TACAACTTTTGCGCACAAACGCGAATACGGTTATCGCCACCATTCCCGCTAATACATATTGCAACGGATGGTTTTCTTCAAAATCGAGGGTATCGCCCACCAGCATGGCAGTGGTCGCTATGAAGATCGCTGCAATCAGGCGCTGACTCCAATCGGTAGGCACGAAATGGCGGGGGTGAATACGTGCCAGTAATTTTTGTCCCAGCACCCCAGAAAGCACACCCAAACCAGCACCTACCATGACATCGGCAGGCCAATGCGCTCCCACGGCGATACGCGAAAGCCCCGCCAATGCTGCCAATCCAAACAACCATAAATGCCGTTTTCTGCTTGCCACGGGTAGCGCAAAATAAATACCCGAAGCCACCGCAAACGCCGTCGTGGTGTGACCGGATGGCATCGACACATTGTGCAAAGCCTCGCCCACAATCCGAAATTGCGTGTTATCGAGAACCGCAGCGGGGCGCGGGCTTTCGATGAAGCCTTTGCCGATGCGGGCAAACACAATGGCGAACGGCGCAGCACACAACCACGCCACCATCAAACGCGGAGCGCGTACCAATAACGGCGAAGTTACCGCGAACACGCCCCATGTATTGCCGAGCAAAGAAAACCCCGTCCACATCGCGGCGGGAAATAGCTGGCAGAAGGTGTTGATGGCGAGGAAAAGCTCGGCATTCCATCCATTAAGGGCGGTAATCATGGCAGGCATAAAAGCGAAATTCGGAAAGGGGATGCCCCAAGCGGGTTACGGTTTGGGTTTCTAGCAGTTGGCATTGCGCAAACGGCAAGGGTTCTGGCGATAGCAGTTGCGACCATTGCACCAGCAAGGCGCTGCTTCCGGCGGGGAGTTTGCCCCACCAGAGTGTGAATTGATCCAATCCATCGGCTAATCCGCCATTCAATACATGCACGGGCAGCGGGCGGGCATACCACGCGATGCGGCTGGCAAGCGTCCAATTTTGTACTGCAATTTTGGATACATTCTGTTGGGCGGCGAGGGTGCGGGCGCGTGTTCCCGCTTCCTCCCAGCCGTAGACATCGGCGAAGGGGTTGGAGGGGGCTTTGTCATTCCCCTCGCCCTGCGTATGGGTGATGATGGGAAAACCGCCCGTCAGCAGCAGGGTAATCAGCACCAGCGTGAGTCCGGTTTGCAAGGTGGCGAATGTGGCAATCAGGCGGTAACGGCCTTGCTTCAATGCGGTGGCAAGACCGATGCCGGCAAAGGGTAAAAGCGCCATCCACGCCGGAGCCGTCCAATGCGGCAAACTGGTTCCGCCGCCCGATAGGTAGGCCAGCACCGCGAACGGAATCGCAAAAAAGGCCAGCAATGCGCGGTGGACGGGGGCGGTTCCCTTCCATCCCCAAAACAGCAATGCGCCGTACACCACAATCTGCACTACCAGAAAGCGCAGAAAATGCAGCCCCTGCCACCCCCCACCCGAACCGTGGGCGACTTGGTAGCGGAAGGAAATCCAGTCATGCGTGTAATTCCAATACGCTACCGGAACCACCAGCAGCAGCGCAATCACCAAGGCCAACCACAGCCCCATTTGTTGCACGATGCGCCAACCGTGTGCGCTGAACAGGCATAACGCCACCGCCAGCGCCGCAAAAATCGCCGTGTATTTGCTCAAACCTGCTAACCCCAGCGCGATGCCCAGTGTGATCCATAACGGCAGGTTTTTGAGGGGAGCGGAGGGGGAGGGCTGCATCAGTTCCAGCGTCACCCGCATGGTGAGGAGCGTGAAAAACATCAGCAAGGTATCGGGCAACAAGCCGATGCCCAGAATGTGGAACAGGGGCGCGAGTGCCAATGCCATGAGCGTCCAAAATCCGGCACAGCCTTGGCGTAAAGTGGGCGGGGCAAGGCGTTCGGCGAGCGCGTGCGCAAGCAGTGCCGAACCCAGCCACAGCAATTCGGGCAATAAGCGCAGCATCCATACCGGAGCGTGCAGCGCCACCAGCGGGAGCTGCACCCAACCCACCAGCGGCGGATGATCGAAATAACTCCAATCCGGTCGCGCGGCGTAGAGGGCGTAATGGGCTTCATCGACCGAGAGTCCTAAACTCGCGCCCAGTACCAAGTGCAAAAGCAGCATCACACCCACCAGCCATTGCGTGCGGCGCTGCAAGTTAAACCAATTTAACCAATGAAATAAGGGGAAAATAGCGTGCATAGCGCGACAGTCTAAACTCTACACACCCTTTTACGCCTGCTTTATGCCCACCTCCCCTATTGCTATTGACCCCAGCCGCTGCCCATTGTGTGGACAGCCCAACCAGTGTGCCAACGAAATCGAACGCGAAACCGGCATCCCCCAGCCGCCTTGCTGGTGTACCACGGCGGTTTTTGATGCCGCGTTGCTGGAATCGGTTCCCGCAGAGGCGCAGCGTAAAGCCTGTATTTGCGCCCAGTGCGCTCGTTCAGCCGCGCCATCTGCCCCCAACGCATGAACGCCAGTTGGCGAAAAATACTCGGCAATAGCGGTTGGCAGTTTGCGGATCGGCTTTTTCGACAAGGGGGAGGCATTCTTATCAGCATTGCCATTGCCCGCCACTTGGGGCCGCAATACTTTGGTGATTTGAGTTTTGCTATCGCGTTTTCGATTTTCTTTGCAGCGCTGGCGAAGCTGGGGCTGGATACGATTGTGGTGCGTGAAATTGTGCGTCAGCCGGAACGCAGTGGCGATATTCTGGGTGCAGCTTTTGCCCTGAAACTGCTGGGTGGGGTGCTGGCGTTGTCACTGGCGGCACTCACCATTCGCTGGATACGCCCCCACGATCCGGCGCTTCAAGGGCTGGTGGTTATCGTGGCGGCGGGGATTGTGTTTCAGGCGTTTGATACGGCGGATTTGTGGTTTCAATCGCAAGTCCAATCCCGCTGGACGGCAATCGCTCGCGGCTCGGCCTTTGTGGTGTTGGCGACAACGAATATCAGCTTGATTGTCATGAAAGCCCCCGTCGAAGCCTTTGCAGGGACGGCAGCGGCGGAGGCGGTTTTGTACGCTATCGGCTTCTCGGTAGTGGTGTGGCGTGCGCCGCGTCCGGCGGATTTGCGGCTGCGTGTGCGCTGGCAACAGATGGTAATTTTGTTGCGGGAAAGCGGGTATTTGATTTTTGCCGGCATCGCCGTCGCGCTCTACCTGCGGTTAGATCAAATACTGTTGGCGGAATTTATGGATAATAAGGCAGTCGGTTTGTATTCGGCTGCCTTGAAATTATCCGAGATGTGGTACGTTATTCCCACCGTGATTGTTTCATCCGCAACGCCTTATTTGACAACGCTGTATTC
>CALMCD010000442.1 GCA_937863075.1 uncultured Rhodoferax sp.
AACTGCGCTTAAAAACGGTTAATTGCGCGATGGCGACAGCTTCCACGCCGAGCGCAGCGGCGGCTAGCTGGGTTAAAGCGGGAATCGGGTGCGGGTCAGAAAGCTCCGGCGAAATTGCCGTGAGCGGGAGTTTGAGTTCGGTTAGGCGGATCATATTCAAACATCTGCCACCAGCGTATAAGGCAGCGGAATAAAGGTAAATTGCTGTTGCAGCGCTTCCAAATCCGCAAGCTGGACGCACACAATCGCATCAAAACCGCCTTCAGGGTTGGCGGCGGATTGCACCACGCTGGCGCTATCCAAAATCTCGGAACCCACGGCAAGCGGCGTATCGGAATGGATGATAAAAGCACGGCGTTTCAGCGTGCCACGGAACTGGCTTCGCGCCACGACTTCCTGCCCCGGATAGCAACCTTTTTTGAAATTCACGCCGCCGATGGATTCGTAATTCAGCATTTGCGGCACGTATTTATCGACAATCGGCGCGGTGATGGTGGCAATGCCGCTGCGAACCGATAACCATTCCCACTGTCCTTCGGGTAGCGGCGTTCCGGCGGGAGGGGCATCGGCGACGGGTTGCACTGCCAGTTCCAAGGCTGCGCCATTCACAATGCCGTACACGGTGAAATCAGCAGTTGCATCGCTTAACTGGACTTTGGCACGCAGCACAAACATTTTCAGGCGTTGCAGCGTGGGCGCGAGCAAATCGCGGCTGCATACCAACAAAATATCGTCCTTGGCGCGTTTGAAAACGGTAAAACTCGCCAACATTCGCCCCTTAGGGCTGCACCATGCAGCGAGGCGCGATGGCGTATTGTGACCCGCAGGCATCAGCAGCACGTCTTGCGTGAATTGGTTGTGAAGAAACTGGGCGGCATCTTCACCCCGCGCGTGGATAACGCCGAGGTGGTTCAAAGTGGTCACCGAAGTGGTAATCGAAGGGGTGGTAGAAGTAGTCATGGGGTGAATTATCATTGTGTTGCCTTTTACTGGGAGATTTTGTGGCTGCATTCCGTTTGTTATTTCGTTTTTTGCTGGTGGCATTTTTCGCTTTGGCGTTGCTGCTGGCGTATGGCTTTTGGTGGATTGGGCAACCCCTTACAACCATCACCCAAGCCCAAGATTTGGTGGTCGATTCGGGCAATAGCGCCCCCACGATTGCGGGCAAAATCGCGCCCAACACGGTGGACTCCACCTTATTGGGAATCTGGTTTCGCGTATCGGGTTTGTCGCGGCAAATCAAGGCGGGCAATTACGAATTGGAAGTCGGCATCACGCCCAGCCGCATTTTGGACAAGCTGGTAAAAGGCGAACAAGCCTTGCGCAGCATCACGTTCGTGGAGGGTTGGACATTCGCGCAAATCCGCCAAGCGTTGGACAAGCAACCGAATCTGCGCCACGAAACCCAAGGCAAAACCCCCGCCGAAATCATGGCGAAGC
Source organism: uncultured Rhodoferax sp. (assembly GCA_937863075.1). Classification (GTDB taxonomy): domain Bacteria; phylum Pseudomonadota; class Gammaproteobacteria; order Burkholderiales; family Burkholderiaceae_C; genus Allorhodoferax. The sequence goes on from CALMCD010000442.1 coordinate 1,441, forward strand.
TGGGGCAACCCAATCTACACCCCGAAGGGCGCTTCTTCCCCGATACCTACCGCTACGCCAAAAATAGCAGCGATACCAGCGTCTTGCAAACCGCCATGAACGCCATGAATAAGCAGCTTGAAGAAGCATGGAAGAATCGCATAGAACCCAACCCGCTGCGCTCTCCCGATGAGCTGCTGATTTTGGCGAGCATTGTGGAAAAAGAAACGGGGCGCGAATCGGATAGGACGATGGTGGCATCGGTTTTTCATAATCGGCTGCGGGTGGGAATGCGCCTGCAAACCGACCCGACCGTGATTTACGGGCTGGGTAGCGCGTTCAATGGTAATTTGCGCAAAGTCGATTTGCTCACCGACACGCCCTACAACACCTATACCCGCGCCGGTTTGCCGCCTTCGCCCATCGCCATGCCGAGTAAGGCGGCTTTGTGGGCTGCGGCACGCCCTGCTTCATCTCCTGCTCTTTATTTTGTAGCAAAGGGCGATGGAACGGGCAGCAGCTATTTCAGCCAAACGCTGGAAGAACACAATCGGGCGGTGAATCAATATATTCGGAAAATTCCATGACATTTATTTCTTTTGAAGGCATCGACGGTGCAGGAAAA
>CALMCD010000443.1 GCA_937863075.1 uncultured Rhodoferax sp.
TTGGTTTAACCACACCGAGCCACTACCACGCAAAGCAACCTTGGCGTTTCAACTCCAAGCCAATGAATGGAATGGGGAGCGGAAAATACAGTTTATGGTGGAGGGGGCGGTTTAACGGCTATGTCTCAACGCGCTGGATGGTTGATTAAACTGCTTTTTAGTTTTTTGGCTGCCAGCGCATAACCCCCATCTGCTGCGTCCACTAAATGGATATGAAAGCCGTTGCGGTTTGCAATTAAACAAGTCAGCAAGGCGCGATTAGAGATATGAATGCCATACACCAATTCTCCTGCCTGTGAGCGTTTCTCTAAATAAGATTCTAATTGGGTCGTTTGTTCGGGTGTCCCTGCAATCACCATGCGCAGCACATCGTCGATTTTTTGGTAATCCGAAGCAAGGATAACGGCGGTTTTATACTTACCCCAATCAACGCCGGCTACTTTTAATCCCATCTGAATGAAGGTCGAACCTAAAAAATTACCCACTAGTAATTTCAATAAATAAGCGGATTGTCCTATCCAATGGGGGGATGGGGAAAGCGCCCGAACTTCCGTCCATAATTTTTGGGGGCTGAAACTTAATCGGAGTGTGGATTCTCGAATCGGGTGGTATGTTTTTTCTCCACCATAGATTTGTTGGATGGATTTTAATACCTCATGGTAAATCTGTTCCCCCGATTGGGGCGCATCCGGCATGGTGGCCACAATCAAACTTAACGTATTTCCGTGAAAGCTACACACCTCTTGCCAACGGCATTCCATTCCGCTTAAATCGACAACGGCTTTATCATCCAAGGTATCTAATCGGTATTTGGCATTTTGTTTCACCAAATCCGTGGCATAGGTGATGCCGCCCCCAATAAAACTGGCTTGCGCATAATTCGGCGTAATTTTTACCTTGGCAATTTTGAGGGTATGCTGCTGTTGAATCAAGGCCACAGGAACGATACCCACCCGCAAATCCATATCAAACGATTGGGCCGCCATATAACGCAAACCCAAGAGGGCATTGCGTGTTTTCTCTAATGCCTTGGGTGGAATTAACAGCGAAGCACCATCGCCACCAAAAACAAAAGGAATATCCATCGGATGCAAGGCATTGATTATGGCAATAATGGAGCTAGCCCCTAAAAAATTCACATCTTTATAACGACCCGCCTCAATCGCAGCCGTTGAACCCGTTACATCCGTCACCACCGCATACCAATTATCAGGGACGTTTTGATAATAATCCGAATTGGCTAAATCGATGAATTTTTCTAAAATAGGAAGATTGGCGTAAAATTTTTCAGTAGGCATATATAGCGGATGAATGAACAGGCGGATGACTGGGGGGGCCGAGGTTCTTGAATTGGGTGTAGCCATTCCGGTGTACCATTCTTGCATCGTACAACAACTGATACCAAAGGAGTTACCGTGAGTGCCAATTTGAAAAATACTGGGATTGCAATAGCATCCTTTGCCCCCACACTCGCTGCCATGCTGGTGGGGCCTATGGCTGGAACGGCGATTTCAGCGATTGAAACAGCTCTGAATCTACAACCCGATTCCGGCATTGATTCCATCGCCAATTTGATTCAAGGCGGTAGTTTGACCCCCGAAACCATCGCCGCGCTGAAGGTAGCGGATCAAAAACACGCCGAGATCATGGGGCAACAAGGCATTGATATTGCCAAAGTCAATGCCGATCATGAAAAAGCCTTCACCGCCATCGCCGCCCCCGATTGCCGGAACGAACGCAAATTACACATCATGCAGCCTTCTTTTGTTCCGGCGGTGCTTTCGGTATCGGTCACGCTTTCGGTGTTTGGTGTTATCGTGGCATTCATGATGGGCGTGGATGTCAGCGACAACCCCGTAGCGATGCAGTTATTTGGCTCGCTAACGACCGGTTGGGGTACGGTTATGGCGTATTGGTTTGGAACTACACGCAGCAGTAATGAGAAAAATGCCCTGCTAGCGCAATCCATTCCGTCTAACGTCCCCGTTACTACTGCACCTCCTGCTAAAGCGTAATTGATTTATAAGTCGATTCATACTATGTCATTTCTTGCTTTTTTATTAACTGCGCTAGTATTGGCAATTACCCCCGGTCCGGGGATCGCCTATGTAGTTGCACGAACGGTAGCAGGTGGGCGCTCGGAAGGATTAGCCTCCTGCCTCGGTACAGGGCTTGGTGGCATGGTGCATGTGTTGGCGGCGGCACTGGGTTTATCGGCGCTGGTTGCTGAATCAGCATTGTGGTTTAGCGTGATGAAATACGTGGGAGCAGCATATTTGGTGTACCTCGGCATTCGGCTTTTGCTGCGTCAAGAAGTCGATTCCATAGCATCAACGGCATCGCTTACACCCGTTACCCGCCAAGGCGCACGCCATGCCTTGCTGGAAGGCATCACGGTGGAAGTGCTGAACGTCAAAACAGCATTATTCTTCCTCGCTTTTTTACCCCAATTTGTCGATGCCAACGCGCCTTTGGTTCCGCAACTGGTATTACTCGGTAGCATTTGCGTGGTGTTCAACACATTGGCGGATGTGGTAGCAGTATTTGCCGCCGAACGTTTACTGCAATCCGGTACGGCGCGTGCTGCGCGTGCGCGTTTTTTAACCCGTTTTTCTGGCTTTACCATGGTAGGTTTAGGTGCTTATCTGGCGCTGGCACGGCGTGAAACATGACATTCATCGTTACGGTGGATGTCGCCCTGTTCACCCTCCAAGAAAATCGCTTATCGGTAGGTTTGATACGCCGCCCCAAAGAGCCGTTTTTAGGGACATGGGCATTGCCGGGTGGCTATATTCATCCGCAAGAAGATGCCAATGCCCACCACGCAGCGGCGCGTATCTTGCAGCAAAAAACGGGGGTTATCAGCCCGTATTTGGAAGAGTTTGGCACGGTTTCAGGCGGGGGGCGTGACCCGCGCGGCTGGTCGCTGTCGGTGATTTATTTCGCGCTGGTTCCGCCTTCGGTGCTGGTGGGGGGGGTGGAATTATTTGCGGTCGATGCGCTTCCGCCCCTATCGTTTGACCATGCCGACATCATCACGCAGGTGGTGGCACGTATTCGCTCCAAAGCCAGTTATTCCTCATTGCCCATGCACTTGTGTGCGGAAGAATTTACCATCCCCGAACTGCATGGAGTTTACCAATCCATCATGGGCGTTCCGTTGGCGATGGCGGGTTTTAGGCGTAAATTGGATGATTTGGATGCCATTGAAGCCATTACTGGAGCGATTCGCCCCACCGGAAAAAGTCGCCCCGCGCAGTTGTACCGCATCAAACCGGAATTTGAAAAAGTCTTATCGGTACGTGAAAGAGGATTCTGAAAAAGAGTTTTAGATGAAAAAACGAGATGAAGTTATAGAGGTTGTCGGTTACGGTGATTTTTTACACGAAGTGAAAATGCAGGTACGCCAGCGCCAGCTTCAAGCATTGCGAGCCGAATTCCCCGGGCGCAATGGATTTTCAGCGCAAACTCAACGAGAAAGAATAAATGCAACATCAACCCCTCGCCGAACGCCTGCGCCCGC
>CALMCD010000444.1 GCA_937863075.1 uncultured Rhodoferax sp.
GGCGATGTGGCAACCGTTCCGGCGCTTCATGCTTGGTCTAGCAGCTTTCACGCGCTGGCGAAGGGCGTAAAACCCAGCGTAGAAACGTGGTTTGTCGTGCAAGCCTTCCAATTTCCCCAGTGGGATGCAGTGGTTTTCAACCAGTTCATCGCCGAAGAGTTGCGATATGCCGAACAATACGACCATCTCATCTTTTTTGGTTGGCAATTTGTCTCGGAACTTGACCCCAGTGTGGCAGGAATCTTCTTCTTGACCGATACACGCCAACTCTACAGAAAATTTTTGAAGTAACGGTGCGACAATTCACCCCCTGTTTTTTTTGAATGTTTGAGCGTTCCCCCTGATTCATGTCCAGTACGACTATTTCTATTACCGTTCGCCCCGCCACTTTGCGCGATGCCAAAAGCATCGCTGAATTGCACAACGCCACCGTGCGTGATGCCTTCAAAGCCGCTACCCCTAACATCCCCGTACCCGTATCGGCTCTGGAAAAAAGTGCCGCCTACTGGCGCGAGGCGATTGAATACGCCGAACCCCAAGTACAAGTGGCCATGGATGGCGACAAAATGGTCGGCTTTGTCGGTTTTGACCGTTGCCGCGATAAAGGAACTCCCCAAACGATGGGGGAAATTTGGTTTCTCTACGTCACTTCCGAGTATTGGAATCAAGGCGTAGGCCTTGCCCTGTGGGATGCCGCCCGCGAAGGTTTGTTAGACGAAGGCTGCACGCAGGTGTGCGCATGGCTCGCTTTGTCCAACGAACGCGGCCTGCGCTTTTTTGACCTTGCCGGATTCAAGCGCGAATTAAACACCGCCAAAACCGTGCCATTGGGCGCAGTACGGGTGGAAGAAATGCGCTTGAAACGGGCGCTGTCTTGATACGCTCCACCCCATGACCGCCCGCTGCATCATGGTGCTGGGTACAACCAGCGGGGCGGGAAAAAGCTGGCTCACGACTGCGTTGTGCCGTTATTACGCCCGCCAAGGCCTCCAAGTTGCGCCGTTCAAAGCGCAGAACATGAGCAATAACGCCCGCGTAGTGGCTTCTGAAAACGGCAATGGCGAAATCGGCTCGGCGCAATACTTTCAAGCACTCGCTGCCAAAGCTGTGCCGGATGTGCGCATGAATCCGCTGTTGTTGAAGCCGGAAGCCGATACACACTCGCAAGTCGTGCTGATGGGGCAGGTGGATGAAGCCTTATCCAAAATGCCGTGGCGTGGACGCAGTGCCAGCGTGTGGCCGCAAATCGCCGCTGCGCTGGACGAGCTGCGTGCGGAAAACGATGTGGTGGTGATTGAAGGTGCGGGTTCTCCGGCAGAAATCAATCTGCACGCCAGCGATATTGTGAATATGCGTGTCGCCAAACACTGCCAAGCCGATTGTTTATTGGTCACCGATATTGATCGCGGTGGCGCATTCGCGCATTTGTACGGCACTTGGGCGTTGCTTCCCGAAGACGAGCGCAGCCTCATCAAAGGCTTTGTGCTGAATAAATTTCGTGGCGATGCCAGTTTATTGGCCCCCGCGCCGCAGATGTTGCAGGATTTAACGGGCATCCCCACCGTCGCCACCTTGCCGATGTGGTGGCAACACGGTTTGCCGGAAGAAGATGGGATGTATCCGCTACAAAATGGAACGGGACAGCCCGCCAAAACCACCCGGATTACTACCATCGCCATCATCGCGTACCCGCGTATCAGCAACTTGGATGAATTTCAGCCATTGCACAATGTGCCGCAAACGCACGTTTTGTGGGTGCGTAAAGCGAGCGATTTGATCGCATTGAAGGAATCGGATTGGATTATTCTTCCGGGTTCTAAAGCCACGGCTTCCGATTTGGTGTGGTTGCGTCAACAGGGCTTGGATCGTTGGATTGCCGAACACGCCGCACGCGGTGGCGCAGTTTTGGGCATTTGCGGCGGCTTGCAGATGTTGGGCGAGGCGTTGATTGATAACCACGGCATCGACGGTAATGCCGCTGGACTCGGTTTACTGCCGCTGGTGACGGTGTTTGAGCGCGATAAAACCGTGCGCCATACGCAGACACGGTTTGCGGATGTGCTGCATGGGCGCTGGTCGGCGTTGGCGGGTGTGGACGTGGCGGGCTACGAAATCCACCACGGGCAAACCGCCCAGCATCCGGCGATGGCAGCGGCAGGCGATGTAGCACAAGCGGTTTTACCACCCGATTTAGGTTGGCAAAACGCGGCAGGTAATGTGCTGGGCTTGTATCTGCACGGTATTTTTGAAGACCCCACCGTGCTACGGGCGTTATTCGGTGCGCAAACCCCCACGCTGGAAACCGTGTTTGAAGGGCTTGCTGATTACATCGAACGGCATTTTGA
>CALMCD010000445.1 GCA_937863075.1 uncultured Rhodoferax sp.
ATCGCCTCAGCATTGGCAGCACCAACCAGTGCCAGTAGGCGGATGTGGGATAACAAATACATCAAACGGGCTTGCGACAAATCGCGGCGGGCGGCGGCGTTTTGTTGTTCGGCGTTCAAGGTATCGTTCAAAGTACGGACACCCGCTTCATACGAACGGCGGGTTGACATAGCGACTTGCTCGGTCGAACGCACGGCTTGTTCCAGCGCACGCACCTTCAAAATACCCTCGGTCACGCCGCGAAATTCCCGATGCACCCGCACCGAAATATCTTGCCGTAACGCTTCGAGGGCTTGTGTTGCACGCTCCTGTTCCGATAACGCCTGCCGCACCTGCGAATTGACTTGTCCGCCTGCATAAATCGGGAGCGTCAGTTGTACGCCGACGGAACGATTGGTGTAGCTGGAATTGACATTGGTCACGTTTTCGCTTTCGCTGCGCGACCACTGGGCGATGGCATCCAATGTCGGGTAATGGCCGGCACTGGCTTTTTCTACGTCCAGCCGCGCGGCTTCCAACTGCGCTTTTTGCGAACGCACTTCGGGGCTACTTTCCAAAGCGCGTTCAATCCATGCGTCCAGATTATTCGGGCTGGGGTATTCCAATGGCAGTTTGGCGGGGTCAAGCCCTTGCAGCTCATCCACCACCACGTTGCCGAGCATCACTTGCAACTGGCGTTGGGTGAAGGCGATATTCTGGCGGGCTTCGAGTTCTTGGGCTTTGTTCAAGTCCAACGCGGCCTGCGCTTCATCCACATCCGTGCGCGTACCCGAGCCAGCGGTAAAACGCTTTTTAGCGGCATCCAGTTGGGCGGTGGTGCTGGTGCGTTGGGCGAGGGTGAGATTCAATGCTTCCTTCGCTTGCAACACTTCGCAATACGCACCGCTCACCCGCACGGCGAGATTCTGCGTTTCACGGTCTAGCACCGCATTGGCATCGTCCACCTGAAATTGCGCTTGGGCGTAATCGGCAAACTGGTATTTTCGATACAGCGGCTGGCGCAGCGTGAGCGTGGTATTGGCGCTGTTGTAATTGGAAAGCGTCGTAACGGGTTGACCCAAGATATTGGCTTGGGTGGTTTCCAATTCGTTGCGATTGCGGGAAGCACTCAAACTTAAATTGGGCAACAACTGCGCCCGTGCTTGGGGTAGCCGCTCTTGCCGCGCTTGGTTGGTAGCCTGTGCCGCTTTCAGCAAGGAATCCTGCGCCAAAGCCGCTTCATACGCCTGCGAAAGATTCAACGCCCATGTCGATGACGACAATAAGGTTGCACCCAATAGAAATACACCTTTTTTCATGGATTACTCCTCTGTCATGGAAGCTGCTACGCGCTTGGTCAGCGGGCTTAACAAATACGTCAGCAAAGAACGTTCTCCGGTTTTGAAAACGACTTCCACTGGCATACCGGGCTGCATTTGGCGTTTGCCCAATGTCTTCAACCCTTCGGGGGTCACCGTGACACGCGCCAAGAAGTAAGGCAACGTATTCGGGCCATCCGATACCACGTCGTTGGAAATCGATAACACTTGCCCCTCCACCACCAACTGGGGGGTATGGGCGAAGGTAGAGAAACGCACATCCACGGGCATCCCAGCATGAACGCGGTCGATCATATTGGGCAATACTTTGGTTTCCAGCAACAGCGGCTGACCAGCGGGAACGATGTCCATCAATTTTTGTCCTGCTGCAATCACCGCGCCAGCTGCCGGTGTGCTGAGTGAAACCACTTGCCCCGATGCAGGTGCGTAAATCTCGGTACGCGCCAATTCTTCTTTGACGGCGCGGAATTTTTCGGCATCGCCCAACACTTCGCGGGTAATGTCAGCGATTTGCGATTCCACCTCTTTGCGGTATTCCTGTTTACGCAAAATGGCACGTTGGCGTAGCTCGGCGATGCTGCGTTTTGAGCGCAAGATATTACCCTGCGAATCGGCAATCGCCGAACTGGATTCCGCTACCATGCGTTCCAGCTCCAACTGGCGGTTACGGGGGGCGTAGCCGTCTTTCACCAAATTGCGGGTATTGTTCAGCTCATCGGTCAGCAAGGCCAACTGACCACGGCGATTTTGCAAAATCGCTTCCAGCGTCTGAATCGACACTTCCTGCCCTTGGATGTTTTCTTCAAACGATTGCAACTCGGCCTGCAACGCACTTTGGCGGGTTTGCAGCAGCATTTCTTGGTTGCGCATTTGCTGGGCAATCAGCGGGTCGGATGCTGCTGCTTCCAAATCGGGGTGGAATTGAATCTTGTTTTTACCCAACTGCTCGGTCATCAAACGCCCTTGCATCGCACGCAGACCCAAATAACGCTGGCGGATCGCTTCAAAACCTGCTTTGACGTTGGCATCTTCCAACTTGATGAGCAATTGTCCTTCTTTAACGATCATTCCTTCACCCACCAGCACTTGCTTCACAATGCCGCCCGATAAATGTTGCACTGGGCGGCGCTTGGTATCGACTGCAATTTGTCCTTGGCTGGGAACACCCTCATCCAGTGGAGCCAATGCCGCCCACAGCATGAATAAACCAAATCCAGCACCCAACGCCCACAGGCCGATGCGGGTGGCACGGCGTGCATGGTCGGCTTCGGGGTGCGCCGATTTGTCCGAATCCGCAGAACGATTGACCTTCGCCACATCGGCGAGATTAGGTAGATTAGCCATAAAAAACCTCCAAAACTTTGAAAAATGGGTTACTGCGCCTGCGGCACTGGTTGCGGTGCTTACGCCTGTTGCTGCGCCCGCTGTAGCGCGGCGATAACGGCATCGCGGGGGCCATTCGCCACCAGTTGCCCGTCTTGCAAAATCATCAAATGATCGGCAGCGGCAATCGCGCCTTGGCGGTGGGTAATCAAGAACACCGTTTTACCCTTGGCTTTGAGTTCCAACACGGTTTGCGTCAAAGCGGCTTCGCCCACATCGTCCAAATTGGCATTGGGTTCATCCAAAACCACCAAGGCCGGATCGCCATAAATCGCCCGCGCCAATCCGATACGCTGCCGCTGACCGCCGGAGAGCATTCCGCCCGCCTCGCCAATCGGGGTGTCGTAGCCTTTGGGGAAGCGCAAAATCATCTCGTGCAACCCCGCACTGCGGGCAGCGGCGATGACTTTCTGGGCATCCACATCCCCCAAACGGGCGATGTTTTCGGCGATAGTGCCTTCAAACAATTCAATATCTTGCGGCAAATAACCCAAATGGCGACCCAATTCGACCCGATCCCACCCTGCAATCGGCAAACCGTTGAGCAACACCTCACCGGAAACATCCGGCCAAATGCCCACAATCGTTCGCGCCAAGGTGGATTTACCCGAACCCGAAGGCCCCAACACCACCACCACATTGCCCGCTGGCATATCAAAGGAAATGCCTTTCAAGATCGGGCTGGTGCGTCCGGCGGCGGTGGCTACCACATTGCGCAAGGTTACATTCCCCACCGGAGCCACGCGGGACAAGGCGGGATCGCGTTCCGGGTACTGGTCTAACAATTTTTCCAACCGCAAAAAGGCGGCATGGCTGGTGATGAAGCTCCGCCATGTTCCCACCAACTGGTCGATAGGTGCTAAGGCACGCCCCATCAACACATTGGCGGCAATCATCGCACCCGGGGACAATTCACCGTTAATCACCAGTAACGCACCTGCACCCAGCGAAAGTGATTGCTGGCTGTAACGAATGAATTTGCTCCACGCCATCACGCGGTGGGTCACCCCCGTGGCAAAGGAATTTTTACCCGTGGCGACTTGGTATTTTTTCTCCCAACGCGCACGCAGATTGCCAATCATGCCCATCGACTGCAACACTTCTGCATTGCGCAGCTTGCTTTGCAGATACGCGGTGGATTCGCTGGACGCTAATACTGCCGCTTCTGCGGGTGCGACGGTGTGGCGGTGTCCAAACCACGCCAATGCCGCCTGAACCACCATAAACACCAAGGACAAAATGCCCAAAAACGGATGCAGGAAGAAGGTGACGGCAATGTAAATCGGAGCCCACGGCGCATCGAACAAGGCAAAAATTCCCTGCCCCGTCAAGAACTGGCGAATCTGAATCAAATCACCCAAGGTACGGGACGTGTTGTTGATGGCCGATTGTTCCAAGCTCGCTTCAAAGCTGGAATTGAACACGCGGGTACTGAGCTGGGCATCAAAATCCATTCCCGCCCGTACCAGAACGCGCGTCCGCAACCATTCCGCCATCCCCATGATGGCAAACAGGAACAGGGTAATCAACGAAACGGCGATTAAAGTCAGTTCACTGCCGCTGCTCAACACCCGGTCAAACACCTGCAACATATAGATGGTGGGTGAGAGCATCAGCAAATTCGCCAAAAAGCTCAAGCCACCCACAATCAAAAATTCCCGCCGGAATGCCCACAGGGTGCGGGTTAATTCGCTGCGCTCAAAGAAACCGGGTTGTTTCGTGGGATTTTTTATCGGAAAACTCATGGGTTTTGTCCTTTCTGCAAAGCCGCCAATACGTCATCGCGCGGCCCAAACATTTGCTGCACCCCATCGCGCAGCACCAGCATCTTGTCGGATACACCCAGCACGCTGGTACGGTGTGTCATGATGACAAAGGTCGTACCCAAGGCCTTGCGCTGGGCAATGGCATGGACTAAGGCGCGTTCACCTGCTTCGTCCAAACTGGAGTTGGGTTCATCCAGCACCACCAGTACCGGATCGCCGTAGAGCGCACGCGCCAACGCCACCCGCTGGCGCTGTCCGCCGGAGAACATCGCCCCATCGCGCCCCACCGGACTGTCGTAGTCCTGCGGCAAAGACATAATGAATTCGTGCAACCCCACCGCCTGCGCTGCGGCTTTCACCTTGGCGGGTTCAACGGTTCCAAAGCGGGCGATGTTTTCGGCAATCGTTCCCTCCAACAGCTCTACACCCTGCGGCAAATAACCGATATGGGGGCCGAGTTCGGATTTATCCCACGTATAAACATCCGCACCGTCCAAGCGCACTTTGCCACCCACGGAAGGCCACAAGCCCACCAGCAAACGCGCCAACGTGGTTTTACCCGCCGCCGAAGGGCCGACCACCGCCAACACTTCCCCCGGGTTCAATCCAAAAGCGACATTGCGAATAATCGCCGCACCGCCCGCCATACCGGGAGCGCCCGCCATCAAACCTTCCACCTGCAACAAGCCTTTGGGGGCCGGTAATGCCATATTGGCGGGCTGGGGTGGAATGTTTTTCAACAACGTATCCAACCGCTGCCACGCATCCCGCACATTCACCACCATGCGCCATTGCGTCACGATTTGCACCAAGGGCGCGACCACACGACCACCGAGGATAGAGCCGACTATCAGCATTCCGCCGCCGCCATTCAGCTCGTTGCGCAACAACAGCCACGCACCCAGCCCCAACATCAACGAACCCATCGTCGTTTGCAGGAACTTGGTCAAAGATTGGAATAAACCACCGCGTTCCGATGCCAGTGCTTGCAGGTTCAAAAACAAACGCTGCTTTTCCATCCAGCGACCATGCACCGATTTCAACATCCCCATGGATTCGATCACTTGGGCGTTGCGCAGTAGACCATCGGCATACTGTTGCGCACCAATCGCGGCACGGTTGGCAGCGACCAAGGGCGGTTGGGTGTTGCGTTCATTCAACCAACCAATCAGCACCTGAAGGATAGCCCCCACGATGGAAGCCCAGCCTAGGATTGGACTCACCGCAAACACCAGCACCAAAAAGATGAACGAGGCGGGTATCTCCATCAACGCCGTAACGGGTGGTGAACCAATGAAATCGCGGATGGTACGAAAATCATTCAGGGGCTGGGTGCTACCGCCGGGAACTTTGCGCAGATTGGCTTCAAAAATCGCCTGAAAGATACGGGGGCGCATGGCATCGTCCAATTCTGCACCCGCCGCGTGCAGCATCTCGCTACGCGCCCATTCGAGCATCTCCATCACCATATACGCCACCAGCACCGCAAGGGTCAGCATCAGCAAGGTGGTATGACTGCGGCTATTCACCACGCGGTCATACACTTCCAGCATATAGCCACTGGGAGCCAGAACCAGCATACTGGAAAAAAAGCTAAACCCCGCAGCCCGCACCGCATGGGGTCGTAGCGAAGCAACGGCTTGCGCTAATTCAGACATTCATAGACTCCTTCACGGCTTCTGCCGCTGATGTATCTTCTTCAATCAACACATATTCGGGGATGTCCCCCGTATTCGATTCCGCCGCTTCTTGCGCTTGTGCATCGGCATCCGCAAACTGAAACGACAACTCAAAACCACCCACCACCGTGCGGGACAGCACAATTTCCCGCAGCTTTTCGGCATGGAAACGCGCTTCATCCTGCGGACGTAACGCCAAATGGAAACGTATCCGCCCTTCCAGCGTGTACATCGACAAATGCCCGTTTTTCACGCTCAAGGTATGGCGATCAAAATACACGGGCGCACTGTCGGCAAAACGCAAATGCGGCAAGGGTCGATTGCCCAGCCGTGCCAAATTAAAAGGGCTTTCAGGATGCTGAAAAACCAATCGCCCCGTGCGGGAGACGGAGTAAATGGCATTGCAAACCATTTGCGACCCCATCAACGGGAACTGATCGCGTAACTGTTTGTAAGCCAGATGGTGCAAGGTCACCCGATTCCAGCAGCGGGTTTGCTGAACCAGCGGGGCCAGCGCATTGCACACCTGTGCAAACGCCCGCTGCAACTCCAGCAAACTGTTAATCTGCTCCGGTGTGCCGTTCAATGGAATACGCAAGATGGAATTCATATAGGAAGGAATTATAGGGCTTT
>CALMCD010000446.1 GCA_937863075.1 uncultured Rhodoferax sp.
GGGTGAAACGGGCAATCTCTACGCGCAGCAATACCAAGTAGGCCAACGTTGACGGGGCCCCCGGAGTTGGCGGGTAGGTAGCACCGAGCCACAGGGCGACTTGTGGCCCAGATTAATGATGGTCACGTACAGGGTGACTTGTATGCACAGAATCCGGCTTATCGGTGAACCTCACACTTTCACGGATTTAAACTTTATCAATTAAATAACGCCATTGCCCCACAGGTAAATCGCCTAAATGGATACGACCCAAGCGGGTACGCCGCATCCCCACGATTTCGAGCTGGGCGCTTTGGCACAAAAAGCTAATCCACCCCGGATGCCAGCCCTTTACGGCAAAACGCAAAGTGCTGCGCTTGGCGTGGCTGCTGCTAAGGCTGATTTTGGTGAAGGGATAGCTGCTATCCGATTGAACTGTACGCTGCAAGGTTTCCAAGGCTTGGGCGGATACGTTGCCTTGCACTTCTACCATCAGCTCGTGTTCGATGGTGTTTTTGTCTTCTTCGAGCTTGCGGATCACGCGCCAATCTTGCGTAAAAATCAGCAGCCCGCTGGCGGCATCGGCCAATGGAACGTGGCATTCCAACTGCTTGAAATGGCGTTGCAAGGTGCGAATACCGGTTGCATCACGGGCGCGGTGACTGGGAACTAAAAGCCGATACGCCGCTTCCAAACCACAATCGGCGGGTTTATTCAGCACGATGGTGATGGGGCGCAGGTCTTCTAAACGCGCTTGCGGGTCTATCGTGACGGTTTGGTGGGTTTGCACGCGGAACTGGGGCGCTTCCACGGTTTTACCATCCACTTTGACCCACGCGCCTTCGATGTACTGCTCGGCCTCGGTTCGGGAACAGGGCATCATCTGGGCGACGCGCTTGGCCAATCGCTCACCCGCTGGAGAAGATAAATTCATACTAGACTTTGAGAGGGATACCGTTATTGCGGTATCGTTATTGCGATACCAATGTGTTCAAGATGCGCCAATAAGGAGCGGCGAGCCACGGGCCACAGCGCGGGCGGCACATCGTCGTACACCAGCGGCAGCCAATCGTCTACGGTTTTATCAGGGTGGGCGGTGGTGACTGCAATCACTTTCGATTCGCGCCTACGCCGATGCCGCCGTAAATGTTCAATCGCCAGTACGACTGCCTCAGTCGTACCGCCTATCGCCATCCCGTGCGCTGGAAGAATGTAATGTACAGCATGGTTCTGGCAGAGGTTTTGCAGCAGTTCCAACGAGGCCAGATACTGCCCCATATTGCCATCGGGCGGTTCGACCACGGTGGTACTGCCGTTCAAAATATGATCGCCGGAAAATAAAATCCCTTGATCGGGGGCTAAAAAACAAACGTGATTCGCCGCATGTCCGGGTGTAAAAATAGCCTGAATCCCTTGCAATGCGCATGAATCCAGCGTGAGCAGCTCATTATTTTGTAGCACACGGTCAGGGCGGAAGAAACTATTGGGGCGTGCTGTATCCGCAGACGGTAAACCTAAAACCGGCGGCTGGTGCGGGCATAGCGCTTGCAGGGGAAAGGCAGCGGGAGAATGGTCGGCATGGGAATGGGTACACACAATCATGCGAATGTTGCCGCCCGTGCTGCGGTGCAGATTGTGGATGTGTTCGGGGTGATTCGGGCCCGGGTCGATGACGATAAAGCCCGATTCAGGCGTTCCAACGAGATAGCTATTCGTCCCCGGGCCTGTCATGATGCCCGCATTGGGCGCGGTCAGGCGTTGAATGGTGGGGGTTAAAGTGACAGGGTTTTCAGGGTGAATAGCAATTTCGTTCATGCCCCCATGTTATCAAAAGCGCTCAAGGCTTCTGCGGCGTACATCAAAGCGGGGCCGCCACCCATGTAGACGCAAACGGTCAGCATTTCTTCCAATTCCGCGCGGGTGCAACCCAAACGAATCAGCGCCTTCACATGGAAGCCAATGCAGCCAGAACAATGTTGCGTGATACCAATCGCCAGCGCAATCAGTTCTTTGTTTTTGGCACTCACCGCGCCTTCTTTCATGGAGGCGGCAGCCAGTTGTGAAAAGCCTTGCATGGCCTCAGGCTGGGCTTTGCGCAGCGGAGTGAGGTTGGCATTGATGTTTTTGATTAAACTGGCATGGTCAAATGTACTCATGGTGTGTCCTTTTACAGTGGGTTTGCAGTGAAGTGCTGCGGGTTGTAATGATACCCCCTATAGTATATTAAATCCAGGTTCAATCTATGTGAAGTGTCTGTGTATGAAGAAACATATTTATATCTACTCTCCTTCTGGCGCGGTGCGTGATAAAACGGCGTTCCAACGCGGCGTGCGGTATTTGAAGGCACTGGGGCATGAAGTGGAGGTCGATGCCGATGCCCTTTCCCGCCACCAGCGCTTTGCGGGGGACGATGCCACGCGCATTGCCGCCATTCACCGTGCGGCGGCGAGTGGTGCGGATGTGGCACTCATCACGCGCGGCGGCTATGGCATTACGCGGATTTTGGGCGGTTTGGATTACGCGGCGATTGCCCAATCCATCGCACGCGGAACGCAATTCGTGGGGATTAGCGATTTCACCGCCTTGCAAATGGCGCTTTACGCAAAAACCGGAGCCGTCACATGGGCGGGGCCAGCGTTGTGTGAAGGCTTTGGCGTGGCGGAGCCGGATGAAATCATGGTAGCGTGCTTTGACGATATGCTGCTAGGGCAAGGCGAAGGCACGGGCTGGCGGCAATCGCCGCGTGATTTTGGCGGTGATTGTGCTATCGAAAACGCAACCCTGTGGGGCGGTAATTTAACACTGCTGACCACGTTGATCGGCACGCCGTATTTCCCCCAAGCGTCTGCGGTGGAGGGCGGAATTTTGTTTGTGGAAGATGTGGGCGAACACCCTTATCGCATCGAGCGGATGCTCACACAACTGCTACACGCGGGCGTATTGGCGCAGCAAAAAGCGATTGTGTTGGGGCAATTCACCGAATTTACCCTGACACCGCATGATAAGGGCTTCAAGCTCGCCAGCGTGGTGCAATGGCTGCGCAGCCAACTTCCAACCATTCCGGTGCTGACCCATTTGCCGTATGGACACGTTCCGACCAAGGTTTTATTACCCTTTGGTGCGAAGGTCGATATGAGCGTAGCGGGGCGCGATGCTTTGGTGGTGTGGGGTGAGTTGGGCGAATACCACACCTCTCACCAATTTCCATCTGCATAATCCTGCCATGCCCGCCCACGATTGGGTAGCATTGCTGGATTTTGATACGCTAGGTAACGAAGCGGAATGAAGCCACCATCGCCCCCACAAAGGCGATGAGAAACACCCAAGGGAACGCCACTGCGTAGGTGAAATAGCCAGCCGCTTCGCTGAAATAAATCCACCATACGCCGATGATAGAAAGCCCAAACATCACCGGCACACCAAGTGCCATCACCAGCAGCCAAGCCACCCACGCCACCCGCATATTGGCGATGCTGATAACGCTGCCTATTGCCACAAATACCCCCCCTGCAATACCCAGTAGGTGGATGATCGTCACAATCCAAACAGCCGTCAGTGACAGTGGTAGCAGGGTGGACATTTAGGGTCTCCTATAAAGTAGCACCGATTCACCCGCATTGGTGGGATGTTGAATGGTGGCAACGAGCGTCCATGCTAGCAGGTTCTGGTGGATAGGGGGACTTAAATCAGCACGCGGTTCGACCAGCAGCCACGGGCAAGTGGGCGTGGGTTGCATCGGCTTCAAGCTGAGTTTGCCGTAAAACTGGAAAGCCGCAATTTGCCCTTGTCCTAAATCGAAAATCTCGACACACGGCACATCGTTCCCGATATACGATTGGGTACGCTTCACCAAGGCGGTATAACTTTGGGCGTAATTCAGCAAGGGCATCCACAGCGTCATCAGCAATAAAAAGCTCAAGGCTGCGCCACCTGCTGGTAGCACCAGACTTTTCCAGATAGCGGCAGGATGTCGCCCCACACGCCATTTCACCAGCCACAGCCATGCCAAAGTCGCTGCACTGGCAATCACCAAGGTGAAGGGAGAAAAAGTGGCCTCAAACCCCGGTGCAAGGCGTGCCACATTCGCCGCTGGTTGGGGTGGGAAGCCGGTTTGCATGGCGATCCAAATCACCCAAATCGTGAGCGCACTGGTGGAGAAGAATAGCAAGGCAAACCAGTCAATCAACGCGGAAACCTGCCGCTTCAACGTGGGCAAGGCAAAGGCCGCCAAGGTTGCCAGTGCAGGCAGTGCCAGTAGCAGCGTGCGATCGGAATTGTGGGACGTTAAGGTGGCGATTAGTAGTACGCATAAAAACCACAGTGGCAGAACAATATGCCGACTTCCCAGTTGTTTACGCCAACGCCACAGTGTCCATCCTGCCAATGGCCAAGCGGGCCACGTAAACCAAATCAATAATTGCCCGTAGCCACTCCAATCCGCCCAGATTGGGAACGGTGCGATTTTCCAGCGCAGCAAATCCAGCATTGCCGCTGCCGTCAAATTGAGTAAGCCCAATAAGGCAATAAAGAGGCTTTCCGAACGATTGTTCTTCCAATGCAATATCGCCCCCCCCCAACCCAAAAGCGCAGCCAGAATAGGCGCACCGGAGAGAGAGAGTCCTAGTAAACCCATCACACCCGCCAGCGCAGGAATGGTGCGGGAATAGGGTAAAGCCGCCAGTGCGTAATACAGCAAGGCAGAAAATCCCAGTTGTGCCAATGCAGGCGTGGTTTCGTGCGACAACTGCGCCAAACCGAGGCAGGCAATGAACGCCAATACGCCGCCATCGGCAATGGCGCGGGCGTAGTCTTTGGGTTGGGCTTCACCGCCAAAGGCAAAGGCAACGGGCTGGGCTTGGGGGTGGCGGGCAAGGTAATACGTGCCGTACCATGTTGCCATCATGGCAAACCATAGCAGCAACATAAAAGGAATACGCGCGACAAAATCCACCGCAGACCATGCCGGTGCTATCTGCATCCCCCACGCACCTAACCAATAAGGTAGTAGGGCGGGTTCATTGGCAGGCATCCCCATGAGACTGGGTTGAAGCCAGTGGGCGCTGCCTTGCACGAGTTCGGACATGATGCCCAGCGCGACCATATCGGCACTTTTCCAGCCATCACGACCGATGAATCCGCTGAACACATAAATGCCGCACAACAAGAGCAGGGCGTAGCGCGGGAAGCGCCTGGCACCGGCTTGGGTCACGATAGCGGGGGTGGGGATTTTCATTCTGCAATAAAAAAAGCAGCGCGGAAACCGAGCTGCTTTTGGGGAGAAAGTTTAGAAATTACTTCGCAACGCTGGTTTTACCGAAACGGTTACGGAATTTCTCAACGCGACCGCCCATGTTATCCACGGATTTTTGGGTTCCGGTGTAGAAGGGGTGCGATTCGCTGGTGGTATCCAGTTTGTACAAAGGCAATTTACGACCATCTTCCATGTCGATCATTTCCTTGGTGTTCACGCAAGAACGTGTTACAAACTTGAAGTTGTTGGACATGTCCATGAAACAAACTTCGCGGTAATTGGGGTGAATGCCTGCTTTCATTATGTTCTTTCCATCAGGTGCGTCAGCCGCGCCAGCCAATCCGGCGTACTTTTCGCGTAATCTTCCATTATAACGTAGCGGTTTTGGTGGATTTAACCACCTCGGCGCATCATGTCAAAAAACTCGCTGTTATTTTTGGTGGCACGCATCTGTTTGAGCACCATTTCCATCGCCTCCACCTCATCCATGTTGTAGAGGAATTGGCGCAGGATGCGGGTTTTTTGCAGAATTTCGGGCTGCAATAGCAATTCTTCACGGCGCGTGCCGCTGCGGTTGAGCTGGATGGAGGGGAATACCCGTTTTTCGTACAAACGGCGATCCAAATGGACTTCAGAGTTGCCCGTTCCTTTGAATTCTTCAAAGATCACTTCGTCCATACGGCTACCGGTATCGACCAGTGCCGTAGCGATGATGGTGAGCGATCCGCCTTCTTCCACATTCCGCGCCGCACCCAAAAAGCGTTTGGGGCGTTGCAGGGCGTTGGCATCCACACCGCCCGTCAGCACTTTGCCGCTGGAGGGAACGACGTTGTTGTAAGCACGCGCCAAACGGGTGATGGAATCCAGCAAAATCACCACGTCTTTTTTCAATTCGACCAAACGCTTGGCACGTTCAATCACCATTTCAGCGACGTGAACGTGGCGGGCTGCGGGTTCATCGAAGGTAGAGGCAATCACCTCGCCTTTGACGGTGCGCTGCATCTCAGTCACTTCTTCGGGACGTTCGTCAATCAGCAACACCATCAAATGGCTGTCGGGGTAATTGGCAGAAATCGCATGGGCGATATGCTGCATCATCACCGTTTTACCGCTCTTGGGTTGCGCCACGATCAAGGCACGTTGCCCCTTACCGATGGGTGCGATGATGTCAATCACCCGTCCGGTAATGTTCTCATCGCCCCGCATATCGCGTTCCATGCGCATTTGCACTTTGGGGAAAATGGGCGTGAGGTTTTCAAACATCACCTTGTGCTTATTGCTTTCCGGTGCGCCGCCATTCACTTTTTCGAGCTTGTTCAGGGCAAAGTAACGCTCACCGTCCTTGGGGGTACGCACTTCACCTTCAATCATGTCGCCCGTGTGGAGATTAAAACGGCGGACTTGGCTGGGGCTGATGTAAATGTCGTCGGTGCTGGCGGTGTAACTGGTATCGGGGCTGCGGAGGAAACCAAAACCATCCGGCAAAATTTCCAACACGCCGTCGGCGATGATTTGCTCTCCGGTACGGGCGCGTTTTTTGATGATGGCAAACATCAGCTCCTGCTTGCGCATCCGACCGGTATTTTCAATATCAAGTTCTTCTGCTTGTTTCAGGACTTCGGAAACGTGCAGTGCTTTGAGTTCGTTTAAGTGCATGGAAATAATCCCAAGTAGTTTCAGGGATGTAACCGTAGGATAGATGGAGGGGGAGAGGGGAGGTGGGGTTCAAGGCGACAAGCCGGAACCCCTATCGTCTATCCGTGGGATAGACAGGGGGAATTATGACAGGAAATTGCGTGAAGGGGAATTAAATGTTGGCTTCCAAGAAGGAGATGAGTTGTGGTTTCGCCAATGATCCGACCTTGGTTGCTACGGTTTGCCCATTTTTGAAAAGAATCAAAGTGGGAATGCCACGAATACCGAATTTGGCGGGAACGGTGTTGTTCGCATCTACATCCACTTTCATCACCAGCAGTTTGCCTTGGTAATCTGTTGCGATAGCATCCAAAATGGGAGCGATTTGTTTGCAAGGGCCGCACCACTCTGCCCAAAAGTCCACCAGTACAGGGATGGTGGAGTGTAAAACATCGGCTTCAA
Source organism: uncultured Rhodoferax sp. (assembly GCA_937863075.1). GTDB lineage: Bacteria > Pseudomonadota > Gammaproteobacteria > Burkholderiales > Burkholderiaceae_C > Allorhodoferax. The sequence goes on from CALMCD010000446.1 coordinate 7,328, forward strand.
AAGAAGCATCGGAGACGTGTTTGATGAGGGGATTGGCCATAATACTTCCTTTAGTTGAATCGGGAAAAATAAGAAGAAACGCTGAAATTTTCGTTCAATTTTCGCCATTGTGACAGAAAACGACCCATCAACTTTCCAAATGAATCGAGGAAAAATCTATGGTTAGCATTGCAAAATTTGATGGTTTAACCAAAGAACAAGCCCAATTTTGGCGTAAACACCCCTCCGTTTTGTTATGGATGCAGCCGCAAACCGGACTGATTCACCGCATTCGGCACGCTTTGGCAACACACCAGTTGCACCCCGCCCGCACCGTCGTTTTGTTGCCCTACGCGCATTTGTTACCTCTGGCAACACGTTTTTGGAAGCAGGCTGAGGTGGATGGATTTACCCCCCGCTTTGAAACCACCCAAAATTGGAGCAATCAAACCGGAAGTTTCATCCCCACTGCGACCGATGTGAGCTTTGATGCCGCATTAGATACCCTCAATGCCCGTGACATGCTACGGCGTGCTGGATTGGATGCGCAAAAAGACGAATGGGCAGAAATGCTGGTGACGCTGGTGCAGCAACTCGGTAGCATCGCCGCCGCTATCCCCCCCGCGCAGCGACCGCAGTGGCAGATGGAAGCGCAAAATGCCGTCCACCTCGGCATGGATTCCACCATCATGCAGTTGGAAAAGCAACTCGCCTCCATCGCCGTGGTATGGGCGGCACAATCCACCTATGCCAGCGATATGGTTTTTGCCCCTGAAACCCTCCACCAGTGGGACGGCATGATCGCCGTGCGGGGTCTGACCCCTGACCCCTTTTGGAAAGGGCTGCAAGCAGTGTGGGGGGATCGTTTGGTGTTGCTGGATATGGTCGATAGGGTGGATGGGGTGGATGCGGCATACCATTTATCACCCGAAATCGCATGGCATGTGTGTTGGGATGCCGAGGATGAAGCCCAGCGCACCACCGCCTGTGCCTTGCGCCATATTGCCGAAAACCGCCTCCCCGTTGCGTTGATTTCCAGCGATAGGGCTTTGACGCGCCGCGTGCGCTCCATGCTCGAAGGGGTCAATGTGCAGATTCGGGATGAAACGGGGTGGAAACTGTCTACCAGCCACGCCGGAGCGCAGCTCATGGCACTGCTCAAAGCCGCGCAATGGAATGCCTCCAGCGATGCGGTGTTGGCGTGGCTGAAATCGGCTCCGGCATTCGCTGCGGTGGTGAATGGGCTGGAATCGGCATTGCGCAAAGACCAAATCAACGCATGGCGCAACGCCGACCAAGGTAAAACCGTGCGCGAATCGGCAACCGCCTCGGAAGCACATACCCAAGCGCAGGCGATTCTTTCCACCTTGCAAGGCAAACGCCCGCTGCTGGAGTGGTTGGAGCAGCTACAGCAGGCACTGCGTGCTTGCGGCCTGTGGGAGAGCATGGCGGCGGATAGTGTGGGGCTGGATGTATTAGCCGTGCTGCGTTTGGTTGCCGCTAACCATGAACAAAAGGTGCTGGCATGGGATAGCTGGATTGATACGGCGTTGTGGAAAACCCAAGCGATGGATCAAACCAGTTTTATCCGCTGGGTGAATCAATCCTTGGAAGGCGCTAATTTCCGCCCCACCTACCCCGAACGCGAACAGGTGGTGATTCTGCCGATGAGCCAAATGCTGGGTCGCCCATTCGCTGCGGTGGTGCTGGCGGGGTGCGATGAGGTACGTTTGCCATCCGTACCCGAACCCGTCGGGAGTTGGACGACGAAACAGCGTGCAGCCTTGGAACTGCCATCGCGCGAAGTAGAGCAACAATCCCATACCGCCGCGTGGATGTTGGCACTACAAACTCCGTTTGCGGATGTGCTGTGGCGTGCCAGCGACGATTCCGGCGAAACCCTCTTGCCCAGCCCCTTGGTGCAGCGGGTACAACGCATACAGCAGGTGCGATCCACCACCGATCCACGTAGCACCCGCATCTTGGAAAGCCAGCCGATTCAAGAACCCCATGCGCTGGGGCATGAATTGCCCGTTCGTTCGCTTTCTGCCAGCAGCTACGGCGATTTACGTGCTTGCCCCTATCGCTTTTTTGCCCTGCGCCAACTGGGTTTGCGCAGCGCGGATGAAATCGACACCGAGGTGAGCCAACGGGATTTTGGTTTGTGGCTGCACAAAGTATTGGAACGTTTCCACAATGCCCAGCAGCGGCATTTCTTAACGGACGTAAATGCCCGCCGTGAGCGAATCAACACCATCAGCGACAGCGTGACCGAAGATATGCACTTGAC
>CALMCD010000447.1 GCA_937863075.1 uncultured Rhodoferax sp.
CCTTCGCGCCCGCTGAACAACGCGCAGGCTATGCGGAGTTGGATCAGCAATTGCGCGATTGGCTCTGTGCCGCAACGGGCTACGCGGGCGTGAGCTTGCAACCCAACGCCGGCAGCCAAGGCGAATACGCGGGCTTGCTGGCGATTAAAGGCTGGCACGCATCGCGCGGCGAATCGCATCGCAATATCTGCTTGATTCCTAGCAGTGCGCACGGAACGAATCCCGCCAGCGCCCAAATGGTGGGAATGCAGGTGGTGGTCACCAAGTGCGACGACAAGGGCAATGTTGATCTGGCGGATTTGCAAGCGCAATGCGAAAAGCACAGCGCAAATCTGGCGTGCGTCATGATTACTTACCCCAGCACGCACGGCGTATTTGAAACCACGGTGACCGAATTGTGCGCCTTGGTTCACCAGCACGGCGGGCGCGTGTACGTGGACGGCGCGAATATGAACGCGCTGGTCGGCGTGGCGGCTCCGGGAGCGTTTGGCGGCGATGTCAGCCATTTGAATCTGCACAAAACCTTCTGCATTCCGCACGGCGGCGGCGGCCCCGGTGTCGGGCCGGTGTGCGTGGTGGAAGACCTCGTACCCTTCCTACCCGGACATGGCGCGGGTCAAATTGCTAGCAAAGTAGGAGCAGTCAGTGCAGCACCGATGGGCAATGCAGCCGTTTTGCCGATTAGCTGGATGTATTGCCGCATGATGGGCGCGGAAGGTTTGAAACAAGCCACCGAAGCCGCCATTCTTGCCGCGAACTACATCAGCCAGCGCCTCGCACCGCACTATCCTACGCTGTACGCCAGCGAAACAGGGCGCGTGGCGCACGAGTGCATTTTGGATTTGCGCCACTTCAAAGAAAGCTGCGGCATCATGGCGGAAGACGTTGCCAAGCGTTTGATGGATTACGGTTTCCACGCGCCTACGCTGTCGTTCCCTGTGCCGAATACGCTGATGGTCGAACCCACGGAAAGCGAAACGCTGACCGAGTTGGATCGTTTCATCAACGCCATGATTGCGATTCGGGGCGAAATTGCGCAGGTGGAAAATGGTGCTTTGCCGCGCGACAACAATCCGCTGAAACACGCGCCGCACACCGCTGCTGCTGTGGTCGGCGATGCGTGGGAACACCCCTACACCCGCGAACAAGCCGCGTTCCCCGTGGCGAGCCTGAAAGCCGGAAAGTATTGGCCGACCATCGGGCGCGTGGATAACGTGTACGGGGATCGGAATTTGTTTTGTAGCTGCGTGCCAGTCGCGGAGTTGGCGGAGTGAGCCAGCGGCTTCGACGCACACTTTTAGCAACCCCCGTCCTTGTGATGGGGGCGTTGCTGGGCGTAACGGCGTGCAGTTCTTTGCTTATGCCCAAGACGCTGCACGTCGATCAAAGCGCGATTCAAGCGGCTACCAATCGCAAATGGGAGTCGATTGCCAAAACGCTGAAAGAGAACGGGATTATTGCCAGTAATCCGGTCATTGTGTTGATGCCGAATCAACAGCGGGTGGGCGCGAAATTTTCGGCAAAAATTGCGTCCGAAATGCTGGGGATGACTTTTTTGAGCGGCGATATTCAAATGTCCGGCGTTCCGGTTTATAGCCCCGAACAGCAAGCGGTGGTGCTGAAAGAATTTGCGGTGGATTCGTTTGATGTCAATAATATGCCCGCTTTTGTGGATGGTGCTGCACGTCGCGTGGCACAAACTTGGGTGGGAAAGAAAATCGGTTTTGATATTCCCATTTATAAATTGACCAACGAACAATTAACCGCGTGGGGTGAAAAATGGACGCTGCAAAAAATCCAAATTGAACCCACTTCGATGAGCGTTACTTTGCAACCCCAAAGTAAATAAACGATTTAATATAATGTATCTCCACCTAATCCCCATCGCGTGGCTTTATGTTGCGCTGATGATGAGCGCTGCGGAGGCATTAGCGCCCAATGGCTCAATTTTGGGCGCAATTATTACGTTTTTATTTTACGGGTTATTGCCAGTGGGTTTAATTTGGTATTTCATCGGATCATCGGCGCGGCGTAAAGCGATTCGGGCGCGGGAAGCGGCGGAACTCGAAGCCGCCCAGCAAGCAGCGGATGAGAAAACGCTACCATAGGCGTTTTTTAACCCTCTGCTTGCTTTGCCCATGTCTGAAATCGCACCTTCCTCTACTTCCTACGTCGTTCCGCCCCCCGCGCTGGTTAGCATTCCGGTGCTGGGGACGGCGGATCGCTTTCCGGTTCACCGCATTTATTGTGTGGGGCGCAATTACGTTGAACACGCACAAGAAATGGGGCATACGGGGCGCGAAGCACCGTTTTTCTTCATGAAGCCCGCCGATGCGGTGGTGACTGCGGGCGCGGACGGCGTTATCACCCTGCCTTACCCGACGCTCACGCACAATTTGCACCACGAAATCGAACTGGTGGTGGCGATTGGTGAGGGGGGGAGCATCTACGGCTACGCGGTCGGGCTGGATATGACGCGGCGCGATTTGCAAAACGATATGAAAAAGCAGGGTCGCCCGTGGTGCATTGGAAAAGGCTTTGATGCGTCCGCGCCCATTGGTGCAATCACTCCAGTTGCAATGATAAAAACGGCTACAACGCTTGCCAGTATTGCAGATGCTGCTATCTTTTTGGAAGTAAATGGCGAAACCCGTCAGCGTAGCAGTATCGACAAACTGATTTGGAACGTGGAAGAAACCATCGAACAACTCTCCCAAGCATGGACATTGCAAGCGGGCGATTTGATTTTTACCGGAACCCCCGCAGGCGTAGGCGCAGTCGTGCGCGGCGATGTGCTACGCGGCGGCATTGACGGCTTGCAAGGGATTGAAGTGCGGGTGGTGTGAATGCGTGTTTTAACCCGCTTATCGCATTTTTGCGCCCTATTAGCCGGAATTTTATTGGCGCTTATGGCGCTTTTAACCTGTGCCAGCGTTATCGGGCGCAATGTGTTCGATTGGGCGTTGGTGGGGGATTTTGAATTGGTCGGGGT
>CALMCD010000448.1 GCA_937863075.1 uncultured Rhodoferax sp.
TTCAAAGACGATGTTGGTAATATCTACTTGAAGAACTATGGGGTTGAATTAAAAATTAACTCGTTAGAAGCCTCATTCATTGATGAAACGCAATTCACAAAGCATTGGATGAATTGCGGCACTGGACTTCAATATTCTACAAATCACGCTGAGCGCAAGCATTTAGTAAGGGCTATCGTGAAACGGTTTTTTGCGATTTATAAAGAATGGTGGGATACACTTGCCCTTAAAGAACTTCATAAAGACTGGGATTAACAATTGCGTAGGCATGGCTAGAATTTTTTTACATGACCACCAAACTCCCCCACGCCCTCACATCAGCAGCCCACGCTAAAGCGCGGCTGGATGCTATGCGCCCCCTGCCTGCGCACACCTTGGCATCGCTGCGTGAAGCGTTGGCGTTGGAATGGACGTATCACTCCAATGCTATCGAAGGCAATACCTTGACCCTGCGCGAAACCAAAGTGGTTTTAGAGGGGATTACGGTTGGTGGCAAAACGTTACGCGAGCATTTTGAAGCGATTAACCACCGCGATGCCATTGTGTATGTCGAAGAAATTGTGGCAAATAAAGAACCGCTAGATGAGCGCATGATTCGGGATGTTCACGCCCTTGTACTCAAAGGCATACAGCCCGAAGAAGCCGGACGTTATCGCCAAGAAAATGTTTTGATTTCCGGTGCTAGTACCACACCGCCACACTTTTTACACCTTACCAACGCCATGCAAGACTTGGTAACGTGGTATTCCGCATCGGGCGATATGAATCCCATCATCCGCGCTGCTGAATTGCATACGCGCTTTGTGCAGATTCATCCGTTTGTCGATGGCAATGGGCGCACGGGGCGGCTTTTGCTCAATCTCGTTTTGATGCAAGCGGGTTATCCGCCCGCCATTATTCAAAAAGAAGAACGCAGTCGGTATTACGATGTATTGGATGCTGCTTGCCTCACGCAGTGTTATGACGGCATCACTTTACTGGTCGCGGAAGCGGTGCAGCGGTCGTTGGATATTTATCTCCAACTACTCGCTCCGGCAAACTAGGCTACTATGGGGTGCTGATTCACTTTCAATTCTATGCACTGGTCAGCGAGTTGCCAGTGATTTTGAAAGTATTACG
>CALMCD010000449.1 GCA_937863075.1 uncultured Rhodoferax sp.
TGGGTATGGCCTGACCGTATTTTGCAACGTGCGCAACGCCGTTTTGTGTACGTTGACCGCGAGGGGGAACCACCTGAATTGCGGCAAGTTACTACGGCAAATATGCTGACTGGTGAGCCGTTATCACCGATGAAATACATGGTGCATCGCCAAGACCCACAGGACGATAACCCGTATGGTAACGGCTTGGCATCGCAGCTTTATTGGCCCGTGTTTTTCAAGCGGCAAGGCTATTTGAGCTGGGTCAAAATGTCCAAGCGTTTCGGCTCTCCCATTGGTCTCGGAAAGTACCCATCTACGGCATCTGAAGAAGGAAAAAATACCCTAAAGCACGCCGTCGAATCGCTCTGTGAAGACGAGGCAGTCACGTTCCCTGACTCGATGTCGGTTGAGCTGTTGGAAACGAAATTGGGCGGGAACATCACCACGCAAGAGCAGCTAATCAACAGTTGCAATAACTGGATTGCGGAAGTAATCCTGAGCCAAGAGGCAACTAGCACCAGCGGTGCAAGTGCGAGCGCGGCGATTGAACGCGAAGATATGCGCCTAGCGTTAGCGCAAGCAGATGCTGACCTAATGTGCGAGACCATCAACAACACATTGCTGCGATGGTTTGCCGAATTGAACGGCTTACAGCCCTGCGCGGTAAGCCGAATCATCAAAAAAGCAGAGGACACCAAGGCGCTGTCTGAAGTTGATAAAAACGTCGCTTCTTTGGGCTTTGAGCCTTCGGAGAAGTACATCCAAGATCGCTATGGCGAGGGCTGGACAAAGAAACCCGTGCCTACCGTGCCTACCGCGCCTGCCAGCTTTGCAGAAACCGCAAAACCCGCCACGCCCACCGACTTTATCGACCCCATGTTAGAGGCGATGCAAGCCGAGTTGGGCGGCTGGAAACAGGTCGTTGAACCGATGGTCAATCCGCTGCAAAAAGTGCTCGACGAAAGCGCGGCAGCGAACGAAACCGCAGCGCAGCTTATGCAGCGTTTATCCACCGTCTTATCCACAATGGATGATTCGGAACTCCAAAAATGGCTGGGCAAAAGCGGCTATTTGGCGCATTTGGTGGGGGTGACGACATGACCCCACTACGCGCCAAAAAAGGGACTACCGTGAGCTATGCAGGCTTTGCCGAACTCACGAATGGCGACGATTGGATTGCTACATCGAAGCTCAAAGAACCAACGGGGTCAATAGTTGGCTCGTTTGGCGTTGAGTTAATCAAGTTGCCCACCAGAAATTCGCAGGGCTACACGCACGTTTTGACCATTTTTGCAAACGGAGCAGAAACCGCCCGCTGGCCAGCAACGCGGCTGCATTGCGATATTGCATTCAGCTCGCCCGCACAAGGTCTGGAGTTTTCCAGTGCTACGTTTTTCGTCCAAGTCGAGGAAGGGGTAAGCAGATGACTGTTATCCGTATTCAACTTGCTGGACAAGATTTCAACCCCATCACCCTTGCGCCGTTTTTGCGCGGCGAAAAGGGTGATAAAGGCGACCCCGGCGATAGCGCCATCGCCATCAGTACCGACCCCGATAACGCCGCACGGCTGGGGTCGGATGGAAAGATTTTTGTCCCCGCGCAATCCGGTGTGGGGACGGAAAACAGTGTTGTTCTCGCGGTCGTGAACAGCATTGCCCTTAACCTCAATTAACGACCCAAACCAAAGGAAACTCCCATGACTACCTCTTACATCAACCTCGGCGAAAAAAATATCAATTTTGTCGCCGGTCAACAATACAAGATCGGTAACAACCTGATCATCACTGTCAATACGACGACAAAAATTAACAATTACGTACACGGCAACAATGTTAACGCGTACATCAACAACGGCACGTTTACGGTGGTATCGGGGTCTGTCCCTGCTGATTACAA
>CALMCD010000450.1 GCA_937863075.1 uncultured Rhodoferax sp.
TATCTTTGGCACTTGTTTCAAAGACTGAAATACCCAACAATTCATTTTTAATTACGCCAATAAAAATAGTTGATTCATCTTCAGTTAGCAACTCAGCCTTTGTGATGACTACTGCAACAGGTATTTGCATTAATTGCATTTTTTTAATGGTTGCTATATCAAAATCAGTAATTCGTCCATTTGCACCTTGAATGCAATACCACACTAAATGAATCGCTTGTTCTGTGCCTCTGGAACGCTCTGCATATTGAACAACATCATCAATAAAATCTTTTTCAATTGAAGTTCCAATTTCGTAACCTTTTGAATCAAAAAGAACTACCGATGTATCTTCCGACTCAAATTTATCAATAGTTTTCGTAACAGGCGCTCCAATACCTGTAGTAGCAAGCTGCTTACCAAAAATTAAATTAACTAAAGAGCTTTTTCCAACACCCGTACCACCAATCAAAAGTATATTGGGCTTTTTTTCATTATTTTTGTAATTTTCAAATTCTTTTTGCAACTTCTTTTGAAAATCTTCTTCATTAGAACGATTGTTGTCCATTTATATTCTCCAATAATCATTAATCAGGATTTACCCTCTTCCTATGGGAAAGGGCAGGGTGAGGGTTATGCAAAATCATCACCCAATATCCACCGTATGAAACCCATAGCTTCCATGGTGGTAATCGGCAAAATAATATTTCAGGGTTTGCTTGACGGTATCGAATGCGATTTCATCCCACGGGATTTCGTTTTCAGCGAATAAACGGATTTCCATGGTTTCCGATGGGCAGGGCGTAAATTCCGTATTCAGCAACTGGGCGCGGTAGAAAAAATGCACCTGCCCCGCCGGAACCACATTCAGCACCGCAAACAGTGGTTGAATTTGGGCTTGTGCGCCCGCTTCCTCCACCATCTCACGTAATGCGCCTTGCTCAGTGGTTTCGCCCAGCTCCATGAATCCGGCGGGTAGCGTCCATTTGCCTTTACGCGGTTCGATATTGCGTTTGCACAACAGGACTTTATCTTCCCAATGTGGAACCGTTCCCACCACGTTAATCGGGTTTTCATAATGCACGGCATGGCAACCCGTACACACCGCGCGGGGCTTGGTATCGCCGTCATCGGGCAGACGATACGCCACCTCTGAACCGCAATCTTTGCAATATCGAATGGGCTTGCGCATAAAGATTTCCTATTTTGCTACGGGTTATTTTGCGTGTTTGTCGATGAGGGTGCGGGCGGTGTTCAGCAGGCGCTTCCCATCGAAACCGCGCTTATCCATATCCGCCACCCAATCCGCCTCAACCAGCGCGGCTTTGCGCTTGAATTCTTGGGCATCTTGTGCGGGGATTTGGTAGACCACATTATTGCGCTCCGCCACCGCTTTGCGCCCGATGGAATCATTCGCTTCTTGGGTTTTTCCGAATAATCCCGACAGCGCCAGCCCCGAATTGTTGTCAATCACCTTTTTCAAGTCAGCGGGCAACGATTCGTAACGCTTTTTATTCATCGCCATGACAAAAGTCGCGGTGTAAAGCGCCCCCGCGCCGGAGGCAAAATCGCTATGGAAACGGGTTAGCTCTTGGATTTTGACCGAAGGCAACACTTCCCACGGCAAAATGCACGCTTCGATACTGCCTTTGGAAAGCGCATCGGGAATCGACGGCAGCGGCATTCCCACCGGAATCGCGCCCAAATAGCCCAGCATTTTGGTCGTTTGGCGCGAAGGGCCGCGCACTTTCATGCCACGCAAATCCGCCACTTTTTTAATCGGTTTGCTGCGCGAATGAATCGCCCCCGCCCCGTGGACATTGAACGCCAGCACATGCGTATCCTGAAATTCCTCAGCGGCTTGGGTTTGCACGTATTCCCACAAGGCTTTGGAGGTGGATTCGGCTTTATTCATCATGAACGGCAGCTCAAACACCTCACTTTTCGGGAAACGTCCGGCGCTGTAACCGGGAAGCGTCCACACAATATCGGCCACGCCATCCTTGGCTTGGTCGTACAACTGGGCGGGCGACCCCCCCATCTGCATCGCGGCATAGCCTTCAAAACGGATACGGCCTTTGGATTCGCGTTCGACTTTTTCCATCCACGGTTTCAACATGGTCAGCCACACATTCGACATGGGAGCCATGAAGGTATGCAGCTTCAGCGTAATGACTTCATCCGCTTGGCTCAATGCAGGCAAGGCAAGGGCTGGAACGGTTTGCAATAATTTTCGGCGATTGATCATCGTTATTCCATCGCAATCACGCCGCACGCCACGCGCGGGCCGGAATTACCAGTGGGCTGGGTTTTGTAGTCGTCAGGGTCGCGGTGAACGATCAATCCACGCCCGACGATATTGGTCGCGCCTTCGTTCACGGTGATGGCGTTGGTGGTGTAGCTAAAGCGTGCTACGCCGTTGGCATCGGCTTTCAAGCTCACCAAATCGCCCGCATGGTGTTCCGCGTGTTCGTGTGCGCCGTGCGCTTTGCCCAAGGGGTTGAAATGCCCCCCTGCGCTCATGCCATCGCCGCTCGAACAATCGCCTTTTTCATGAATGTGAAAACCATGTTCCTTGTTGGGAGCCAGTCCCCGCACTTCACCCGCCACCAATACGCTGTCGTTTTGGGGCGTAAAGCGCACAAAACCCGTGACCGAATTGCCCTTGGTTTCGATCAACGCGCTACTGGCTGCGGGTTGCAGAGAAATCGAAGAACAAGCACCCAGCACAGATGCCGCCGCTAA
>CALMCD010000451.1 GCA_937863075.1 uncultured Rhodoferax sp.
GGAGCGGTGGATGAGCGGTTTAAGTCACACGCCTGGAAAGCGTGCGTGGGGTAAAACCCACCGCGGGTTCGAATCCCGCCTGCTCCGCCAGAGATAACCCCCTAAAAACCCGCTTCGGCGGGTTTTTTCATTGGTGCGCTCTTTTTCCAATGCGAACGCCTAGCCATGTACCCGACAGCGTAGTACGTCCCTAGCCAATGCGGTAACCTTATGATCAACGTCACGGTCAATCGCTTGAATTCATTGCTACGGCATTTTCACAGGGGCATCACTTATGGCAGAGCCAACGGAAACAGCAGCCAAAAAAGAAATTTTTTATGAAATGCTTTGGGATTGCACCCAATGCAAGACCCAAGGGCTACTTGGAACCAGCCAGCGCCATTGCCCCGTCTGCGGTGCGGCGCAAGACCCTAAAAAACGCTACTTCCCCCAAGAGGGCGAAGAAATAGAAGCAAAAAACCATCGCTTTACAGGAATCGACTGGCATTGCGGCTATTGCCAAACCCCCAATTCGGCGGCGGCTGATTTCTGCACCAACTGCGGCGCGGGCAAGGATGGAACCAAGCCCGTGGATTTAGTCGTTGAAAAGCCGATCGCACCCCCGCCAGCCCCTAAAAAACGAGGGTGGCTATGGTGGATATTGGGCGTGGTGGCAGTTCTGTTGACCATTTGGATGGCACTCTTTTCGAGCAAGCAGGATGTCTCCGCGACCGTTACCGCCCGCAACTGGCAGCGCGAAGTGCAAATCGAACGTCTAACGCCCGTCTCTGAATCCGCGTGGTGCGATGCCGTACCGCATGGGGCGTATGGCATCACCCAATCGCGCGAAGTCCGCTCTAAGAAGAAAATCCCCGATGGGCAAGATTGCCACACCGTGCGCCAAGACAAAGGCGATGGTAGTTTTGTGAAACACCAAGAATGCACCCCCCGTTACCGCGAAGAACCCGTTTATGACCAACGCTGCCGCTTTCAAATCAAACGCTGGCAAGTGAGCCGTACCCTGAAAGCGGATAACACCCACCATCTGGCGGGAGGGAATAGCTTGGTTCCTACATGGCCTACGTCCCAGTTAAGTCCCCAAACACTGAACCATACCGGCGAGCGGCTGGGTGCGAAAAGTGAAAACTATGAACTCACCTTCCAGCACCAAAACAAAACGTGGAATTGCAGCGTGCCTGAAGCCGTATGGAGCAAATACCAAAATGGCAAACCTGTCACCATCAAGGTTCGCGCTACGGGCGGCGTAGACTGCTCGGCACTATGAGCCAGCCCCGCTTTGTCACGGGTTCGCTGCTGCGCCATATCACCACGATGGCGGGAACGGGGGCGATTGGGTTGGTCGCTATTTTTGCGGTCGATTTAATCAATCTGCTTTATATCTCGCGGCTGGGTGAATCGGCGATTGCGGCGGCCGTGGGCTTTGCGGGGGTGGTAGGATTTTTCCATCTCTCCCTGTTTATTGGTTTGTTGATTGGTATCGCGGCGGTGGTTTCGCGTTTGATCGGGGCGCGGCGCGTGGCGGATGCACACCGAATTGCGACCTCCAGCCTTGTGATTACCGCCCTCATTGCCGTGCTGCTATCGGCATTGACGCTGGTGTTTCTCGAACCCCTTTTGCGGCTACTGGGCGCAGAAGGCCGCGTGTTGGAACTGGCGGCGGGCTTTTTGCGCATCACACTCCCTTCGACGGTGCTGCTAGGGATTGGTATGTCGTGTACCGCCCTGCTGCGTTCGGTGGGCGATGCGCGGCGAGCCATGCTGGTAACCCTCGTTCCTGCGATAGGAACAGCGGTGCTAGACCCGCTTTTTATCTTCGGCTTTGGAATGGGTTTGGATGGTGCAGCGGTCGTGCTGGTGATCGCGCGTATCGTGCTGGTCAGCGTGGGGCTGCATGGCGCGTGGCGGGTGCATCAACTGCTGGGGCGATTCGAGCGCGAACTTTTCTGGCAAGACGCACGCACATTGTTTGGTGTGGCAGGGCCGGCAGTCCTGACGAATCTGGCAACCCCTGTAGCAGCAGCGTTCGTGACATATAGCATCGCCCCCTTTGGTGCTTCGGCGGTGGCGGGACAAGCAACCATTGAACGCCTGACTCCGGTAGCGTTTGGGCTGATTTATTCATTAAGCGGGGCAGTAGGGCCGGTACTGGCGCAAAACTGGGGTGCAAAAGAATTTGACCGTGTGCGCGAAGGGCTGCGAGCTAGTCTGTGGTTTATGGTGATCACGGTAGCGGGTGCATGGGCGCTGCTGGCATTGCTGCACATACCGTTGATTCAACTGTTCTCTCTGCAAGACGATGCGGCCAATATGGTGCGGGCTTTCTGCCTCTGGATTGCACCGAGCTTTTTCTTCCTCGGTGCATTGTTTGTGGCGAATGCGGCATTCAACAATTTGGGGCATCCGCTGTGGTCTACCGCTTTTAATTGGGGACGTGCCACCCTCGGCACGATTCCCTTTGCGTGGTGGGGCGCACACTACGGCGCGGTAGAAGTGTTGATAGGGCAAGCTGTGGGCGCGGCATTGTTCGGCAGTCTCGCACTGTGGGCGGCATTCCGATTGACGGGGCGATTGGGGCGATGACGGCAATGCGGGGATATATTGGTTTTTTCCCTACAAGCACGGTAATTTAACGATGAATGTCGGGATTTTCTGGTACATTGATAGTATGAATCACCAATTGCAAGCTCTACTACTGTCTTTGCTGCGCCAATACGGGCGGGATTAGTAGCGCACGCACCTTTTCTCTCAAGCCCGTTAGCAGCCGCAACGGGCTTTTTTGTTTTCCCCCTTTCAATCTTTGGAGAAATCACATGGCAGATAAATTGATTATTTTTGACACCACTTTGCGTGATGGTGAACAATCCCCCGGCGCTTCAATGACGCGCGATGAGAAATTGCGAATTGCCCGCCAACTCGAACGCTTGAAGGTGGATGTGATTGAAGCCGGTTTTGCAGCGGCATCCAATGGCGATTTTGAATCGGTGCAGTTGATTGCGAACCACATCAAAGATTCCACCATCTGCTCGCTGTCGCGTGCCAATGACCGCGATATTTCTCGCGCCGCCGAAGCATTGAAAAATGCCAACCGCGCACGGATTCATACCTTTATTGCGACCTCTCCTTTGCACATGGAGAAAAAGTTGCGCATGTCGCCCGACCAAGTGTTTGAACAAGCCAAACTCGCCGTGCGCTTTGCCCGCAATTTGGTGGGCGATATTGAATTCAGCCCCGAAGACGGTTACCGCAGCGACCCCGACTTTTTGTGCCGTGTGATTGAAGCCGTGATTGCCGAAGGTGCAACCACCATCAACGTACCCGATACCGTGGGCTACGCGATTCCTGAGTTGTACGGCAACTTCATCAAAAACCTGCGCGAACGCATCCCGAATTCGGATAAAGCGATTTGGTCAGTCCACTGCCATAACGATTTGGGTATGGCGGTTGCCAATTCTTTGGCGGGCGTAAAAATCGGCGGGGCGCGACAAATTGAATGCACCATCAATGGCCTCGGCGAACGCGCGGGTAATTGCAGCTTAGAAGAAGTCGTGATGGCGGTTAAAACCCGCAAAGATTACTTCAATTTGGAATTGGGTATCGACACCCAGCACATCGTGGCAGCCAGCCGCATGGTGAGCCAAACCACCGGTTTTGTGGTGCAACCCAATAAAGCCGTGGTCGGCGCGAATGCGTTTGCACACGCTTCCGGCATCCACCAAGATGGCGTGTTGAAAGCCCGCGATACCTACGAAATTATGCGTGCGGAAGATGTGGGCTGGGCTGCCAACAAAATCGTTTTAGGCAAGTTAAGCGGACGCAATGCCTTCAAACAACGCTTGCAAGAATTGGGTGTTGAACTCGAAGGCGAGACCGAAATCAATGCCGCATTCACCCGCTTCAAAGAACTGGCGGATCGCAAGAGCGAGATTTTCGATGAAGATATTTTGGCGTTGGTGAGTGAAGAAAGTGTCATCCACGCCAAGGAACAATACGGCTTTGTCGCCCTCTCGCAGCGCAGCGAAACGGGTGGGAGTCCCACGGCTTCGGTGGTTTTCACCGTGGATGGTCAAGAAGTGAAGGGAACATCGGAAGGCAATGGCCCCGTCGATGCTTCGCTCAAAGCAATTGAATCTCATGTGAAAAGCGGTGCAGAGATGGTGCTGTATTCGGTGAATGCCATTAGCGGCTCGACCGAAAGCCAAGGCGAGGTGACGGTACGCTTGCAAAACAGTGGTCGCGTCGTCAATGGCGTGGGTGCGGATCCCGACATTGTGGTCGCTTCTGCCAAGGCGTATTTGAGTGCGCTCAATAAATTGCACAGCAAAGCCGATCGCGTTGCAGCACAAGGTTAATCGGCACTCCATAGGCATACCCACATAGAATCATTGAGCTGACTACTGATTTACAGTTTGTTGCCTATTACAGCGAAATTCGGAATTTGGTCGCTAATTTTGGATAAACTGTTAAGCTTTGCTCAGCTTATCCTGTTTATCCTATGAAAAAAAATTGGCAAATTCTTGGTTTCGCTGTGGCTTTTTCAGCATTGCTTGCCTTGCCCTTGCAAGCACAAGCACAACCCCCTCACTCTTCGCATCGTGCTAAAAAATATGCGAAGGTCAAAGTCAAAGCATCAAAGAGCCGTGTGGCGTTCGTTCCTGCTGTACCCTCGTATGGGCAGCTTGCAGGTTTGCACCTGAATCAGCAAGACCCGTTGGCGTTGAAATCCAGCGTCGCATTGGTCATGGATCAAGATACGCAAGAAATTTTGTTCCGCAAAAATGAAACTGCCGTTCTCCCCATTGCATCCATCACCAAGTTGATGACTGGCTTGGTGATAGTGGAAGCCCATCTCCCGATGGATGAAATGATCACCATCACCGAAGCCGATATTGATACCGAAAAGGGGAGCCGCTCGCGCTTGAAAGTGGGTTCTGAATTAAGCCGTGGAGAGTTGCTGCACCTCGCACTGATGGCCAGTGAGAACCGTGCCGCCCACGCATTGGGACGCAGTTATCCGGGCGGATTGGGTGTGTTTGTAGCCACCATGAATGAGCGTGCGCGGTCACTGGGGATGAAAGATACCAGCTATGTGGATCCGACCGGACTTTCCAGCCGCAACCAATCCAGTGCCAAAGACTTGGCGTTGTTGGTGGATTTCACTTCGCGTACTTCATCGCGTTTGCGTGAATTTTCGACCTCGGCGGCGCATCAAGTGGATGTCGGCAATCGAACCTTGACCTACGGCAACACCAATCGGTTGGTGAGCAATCCCGCATGGGAAATCGGTTTGCAGAAAACGGGGTATATCTCTGAAGCGGGACGCTGCTTGGTAATGCAGGCCAAAGTTTCAGGTCGTCGGCTCATTATGGTGTTTTTGGATTCCGCCGGAAAACTCAGCCGTTTGGGGGATGCCGAGCGGGTCAAACGCTGGCTAGAAACAAGTCCTAATACCGTAAACCGTCCTACGCTGTAACGCCACGCCCTCTATAAAAAGGGCGACGGATATATAAGCCATAGGGTAATCTCCTAAAAGAATTATTTATTGATGTAGTGCAAGCAGGGCTATCTCGTGGCACAATTCGTGACCGTTACTAGGCCCTTCCTTCGCCACAGTCGCATCCGCCAAATGGTTCAGCCGTGACGCGGGAGGTTTTTTTACCAAACTTGAGTTTCCTAAAGGGAAACAGAGGTTAGCGCAAATATGAGTGAGACAATTTATCGCACCTACGCCGGCAACACCCATCTGTCTGGTGGTAATGCCCCCTACGTTGAAGAGATGTATGAAAACTATCTCAACAACCCTGCGAGCGTAGCTGATTCGTGGCGTGAGTACTTTGATGCTCTGCAAAACGTCCCCGCAGTCGATGGAACCAATGCAAGCGATGTACCCCATCTCCCCGTTATCAACGCATTTGCCGAGCGTGCCAAACAAGGCGGAACCCGTGTTGTAGTTGCCAGTGCCGATGCCACTATGGGACGCAAGCGTACCGCCGTCCAACAGATGATTGCCGGTTACCGCAATGTCGGTCAACGTCTGGCCGATTTAGACCCCCTCAAACGCGCTGAACGCCCCGTTATCCCTGAACTCGATCCCACGTTCTACGGTTTCACACCCGCTGATCAGGAAACGATTTTCGATACCAGCAATACGTTCTTCGGCAAAGACAAAATGTCGCTGCGCGAGTTGCTGAATGCACTGCGCGAGACCTACAGCCACACGCTGGGTGCAGAATACATGCACACCACCGACTTGAATCAAAAACGTTGGTGGCAACAAAAGCTGGAATCCATCCGCAGCAAACCCGCCTTCAGTGCCGAGAAGAAAAAACGCATTCTCGAACGCCTGACCGCTGCCGAAGGCTTAGAGCGTTTCCTGCACACCAAATACGTCGGACAAAAACGCTTCTCCTTGGAAGGTGGCGAGAGCTTTATCGCCGCCATGGACGAGCTGATTCAAGCCGCTGGTGAAAAAGGCGTGCAAGAAATCGTGATCGGTATGGCGCACCGTGGACGTTTGAACGTACTGGTCAACACCTTGGGCAAGCTCCCAGCCGACTTGTTTGCCGAATTCGACCACACCGCCCCCGAAGACCTGCCCGCCGGTGACGTGAAGTACCACCAAGGCTTTAGCTCCGATGTCGGTACACCGGGCGGCCCTGTGCATTTGACACTGGCGTTTAACCCCTCGCACTTGGAAATCGTCAACCCCGTGGTGGAAGGTTCGGTCCGTGCGCGGATGGATCGCCGTGGTGACCCACGCGGTCGCCAAGTATTGCCCGTGTTGGTGCATGGTGATTCGGCCTTCGGTGGTCAGGGTGTCAACCAAGAAACCCTCGCACTGGCGCAAACCCGTGGCTATACCACTGGCGGCACGGTGCATATCATCATCAACAACCAAATCGGCTTCACGACTTCTGACCCACGCGATTTGCGTTCCACCCTGCATTGCACCGACATCGTGAAAATGATCGAATCTCCCGTGCTGCATGTGAATGGTGATGACCCCGAAGCCGTAGTTTTGGCGATGCGTTTGGCACTGGAATTCCGCATGGAATTTGGCCAAGACGTGGTGTTGGATATTACTTGCTTCCGTAAACTGGGACACAACGAGCAAGACACACCTTCCCTCACCCAGCCGCTGATGTACAAGAAAATCAGCGTTCACCCCGGTACGCGCAAAATGTACGCCGACAAACTGGCAGCGCAAGGCTTCGGTGACACATTGGGCGACGAGATGGTTAAAGCCTACCGCGCCATCATGGACGCAGGCGAACACACCACTACCCCCGTTTTGTCCAACTTCAAGAGCAAATATGCGGTGGATTGGTCTCCCTTCTTGGGCAAAAAGTGGACGGATTCTTCCGATACCGCCCTCCCGCTCGCCGAATGGAAGCGTTTGGCAGAAAAGCTCACCACCCTGCCAGCCAGCGTGAATCCGCACAATTTGGTAAAGAAAGTGTACGACGACCGCGCTGCAATGGGTCGTGGCGATATTCCCGTGGATTGGGGTATGGGCGAACACATGGCGTTTGCATCGCTGGTGGCAAGCGGTTATCCCGTGCGTCTCTCCGGTGAAGACTGCGGACGCGGCACGTTCACCCACCGCCACGCCGTGATTCACGATCAAAAGCGTGAAAAATTCGACGAAGGAACGTATATCCCCCTGCAAAACGTAGCGACCAACCAAGCGCCGTTTGTGGTGATTGACTCCATTTTGTCGGAAGAAGCGGTGCTGGCGTTTGAATACGGTTACGCCTCCAACGACCCCAACAACTGCGTGATCTGGGAAGCCCAGTTCGGCGACTTTGCCAACGGTGCGCAGGTGGTGATCGACCAATTTATCGCTTCCGGTGAAGTGAAATGGGGTCGCGTGAACGGCATCGTGATGATGTTGCCCCACGGTTACGAAGGTCAAGGCCCAGAGCATAGCTCGGCACGTTTGGAACGCTTCATGCAGTTGTGTGCCGACACCAATATGCAAGTCTGCCAACCGACTACCGCCAGCCAGATTTTCCACTTGCTGCGTCGCCAAATGGTGCGTAATCTACGTAAACCGCTGATTATCATGACTCCCAAGTCGCTGTTGCGTGCCAAAGATGCGACATCGCCACTCTCCGAATTCACCAAGGGTGGTTTCCAAACCGTTATCCCTGAAAGCAAAGAATTGCGCAATGACCGCGTGAAGCGTGTGGTGGTTTGCTCTGGCAAGGTGTACTACGATTTGGTGAAAAAACGCGAAGCAAAAGAGAGCGACGATGTTGCCATCCTCCGCGTGGAACAGCTCTATCCCTTCCCCCACAAAGCCTTTGCTGCTGAGTTGAAAAAATACCCCGCTGCAACCGAAGTGGTCTGGTGCCAAGACGAGCCACAAAACCAAGGTGCATGGTTCTTTATTCAGCACAATCTGTATGAGAATATGACGGCTGGTCAGCGTTTGGGTTACTCGGGTCGTGCGGCATCGGCATCACCTGCGGTTGGATACTCGCACCTGCATATTGAGCAGCAAAAAGCATTGGTTGAAGGTGCTTTCGGCAAGCTCAAAGGTTTTTCTTTGATCAAGTGATCAGTGAATCCCCCCAATTACTCCCAATACCCCATTAAAGAACGGAAATTGAAATGGCTATCGTAGAAGTTAAAGTTCCCCAGTTGTCCGAGTCCATCGCAGAAGCGACCTTGTTGCAGTGGAAGAAAAAAGTCGGCGATACCGTCGCGGTTGATGAGATTCTCATTGATGTCGAAACCGACAAAGTGGTTCTGGAAGTTCCCGCTCCCAGTGCTGGCGTGATCGTTGAAATCCTCCAAGCCGATGGCGCAACCGTTGCCGCCGAGCAATTGATTGCCCGTATCGACACCGAAGCCTCTGCCGCTGCTGCTGCACCCGCTCCCGCCGCTGCGCCTGCACCTGCTGCTGCTCCAGTCGCTGCACCTGCTGCTGCACCCGCATCCAATTCCAAGGCGGGCGTTGCGATGCCTGCCGCTGCTAAATTGTTGGCGGACAACAACCTGTCGGCCGCTGCGGTGGCAGGTACAGGCAAAGACGGTCGCGTGACCAAGGGTGATGTATTGGCTGCGGTTGCTGCGCCTAAAGCTGCACCCGCTGCTGTGGCTGCTCCGGTTGCACCTCTGCCATTGGGCGAGCGTCCTGAACAGCGCGTTCCCATGACCCGCCTGCGTGCGCGTATCGCCGAACGTCTGTTGCAATCGCAAAGCACCAACGCGATTTTGACTACGTTCAACGAAATCAACATGGCTCCCGTCATGGATATGCGCAAGCGTATGCAAGACCGTTTCGAGAAAGAACACGGCGTAAAACTCGGCTTCATGAGCTTCTTCGTGAAAGCGGCTGTTCATGCACTGAAAAAATTCCCCGTGTTGAACGCTTCGGTAGACGGCAACGACATCATTTACCACGGTTACTTCGACATCGGTATCGCTGTGGGTAGCCCACGCGGTTTGGTTGTGCCCATTCTGCGCAATGCCGATCAAATGAGCTTTGCCCAAATCGAGAAGAAAATTGCGGAATTCGGTCAAAAAGCCAAAGACGGCAAGCTGGGCATCGAAGAAATGACGGGCGGTACTTTCTCCATCTCCAACGGTGGTACGTTTGGTTCGATGATGTCTACGCCCATCATCAACCCACCCCAATCCGCGATTTTGGGCGTTCACGCGACCAAAGAACGCGCTGTGGTAGAAAACGGCCAAGTAGTTGTTCGCCCCATGAACTATTTTGCGATGTCCTACGACCACCGCATCATCGACGGCCGCGAAGCCGTTCTGGGCTTGGTAGCGATGAAAGAAGCGCTGGAAGACCCCGCACGCTTGCTGTTTGACATCTAATTTTGATTGACCACCCCCTTCCCCTCCTCTCAAAGGAGGGGAGAAAGAGAACTTTATGAGCAAACAATTTGATGTAGTCGTTATCGGCGGTGGCCCGGGTGGTTATGTGGCGGCGATTCGTGCCGCGCAACTGGGTTTCAAAGTCGCGTGTGTGGATGCGTCCACCAATGCCAAAGGCGGCCCTGCTTTGGGCGGAACCTGTACCAATGTCGGCTGTATCCCCAGCAAGGCATTGCTACAATCTTCAGAGCATTTTGAACACGCCAATAAACACTTTGCCGAGCATGGCATTGAAGTCAAGGGCGTGAAAATTGATGTCGAGAAGATGATCGCCCGCAAAGATAACGTCGTGAAACAAAATAACGACGGTATCCAATACCTGTTCAAAAAGAACAAAATCACCTTCTTTCACGGTCGTGCCGCATTTGCGAATGCCGTTGAAGGCGGCGGTTATGCGCTGAGCGTCACCGGTGCTGCCAACGAAACCATCGAAGGCAAGCAAGTCATCATCGCCACCGGTTCCAATGCCCGCGCATTGCCCGGCGTGCCGTT
>CALMCD010000452.1 GCA_937863075.1 uncultured Rhodoferax sp.
GTAACCCGAGTTCGCGGTTTTCAACGCCGTATCCGCCAAACCTTTACGCGCACCGTGGGTGGAAATAAAGTATTCCAACACGTTCAGACCTTCGCGGAAGTTCGCGGTAATCGGTGTTTCGATGATGGAACCGTCTGGTTTCGCCATCAATCCCCGCATACCCGCCACCTGACGAATCTGTGCCGCAGAACCCCGCGCACCGGAGTCGGCCATCATGTAGATGGAGTTAAAAGATTCTTGCTGAACTTCATTGCCATGGCGGTCGATAACGGTCTCTTTCGAGAGCTTCGCCATCATCACCTTGGACACATCGTCACCCGCTTTACCCCAAATATCCACCACTTTGTTGTAGCGTTCGCCCGAAGTAACCAGACCCGAATTGTGCTGCTGGTCGATCTCTTTCACTTCTTTTTGTGCGCGTTCGATGATGCCGTATTTGTCCTGCGGAACCAACATATCGTCGATACAAATCGAGATACCGGCACGGGTCGCCAAACGGAAACCCGCTTGCAGCAGCTTATCGGCAAACACCACGGTTTCTTTCAAACCGCACTTGCGGAAAGAAACGTTGATGAGCTTGGAAATTTCCTTCTTCTTCAACGCCTTATTGATGTTGGCAAACGGCAGACCTTTGGGCAAAATTTCCGACAACAGCGCACGACCGACGGTGGTTTCGTGCAGCTTGGTCGTGGCAATAAATTCGCCCGTTTCCTTGTCTTTGTTGTACTCGGTAAGGCGTACATTGATCTTGGCATTGAGTTCGGCCTGACCGGAATCCAGTGCGCGTTGCACTTCCCCCGTATCGGCAAAAATCATGCCCTCACCCTTGCCGTTAATACGGTCGCGGGTGGTGTAGTACAAGCCCAGCACCACGTCTTGTGACGGTACGATGGAGGGTTCGCCATTGGCAGGGAACAACACGTTATTGGATGCCAGCATCAAAGTGCGGGCTTCCATCTGCGCTTCCACCGACAAGGGAACGTGAACCGCCATTTGGTCACCGTCAAAGTCGGCATTGAACGCCGAGCAAACCAGCGGATGCAGTTGAATCGCTTTGCCTTCAATCAAAATCGGTTCAAAGGCTTGAATACCCAAACGGTGCAGCGTAGGCGCACGGTTCAGCATGATGGGATGCTCTTTAATCACCTCTTCCAAGATGTCCCATACGATAGGTGTTCCGGCTTCGACTTCTTTTTTCGCTGCCTTGATGGTGGTAGCGACTTCCATCGCTTCCAAACGGGCGAAGATGAAGGGCTTGAACAGTTCCAACGCCATCAACTTGGGCAAACCGCACTGGTGCAATTTGAGTGTAGGGCCGACCGTAATCACCGAACGACCCGAATAGTCCACCCGCTTACCCAGCAAGTTTTGACGGAAACGACCGCCCTTGCCTTTGATCATATCGGCCAGTGATTTGAGGGCGCGTTTATTCGCACCCGTCATGGCCTTACCACGGCGACCGTTATCCAACAAGCTATCTACCGCTTCTTGCAGCATCCGCTTTTCATTGCGGGCAATGATTTCGGGGGCTTTCAATTCCAGCAAACGGCGCAGACGGCTGTTGCGGTTGATCACCCGGCGATAGAGGTCGTTCAAATCGGAAGTGGCGAAACGTCCACCATCCAGCGGAACCAGCGGACGCAAATCCGGTGGCAACACGGGCAAAACTTCCAGCACCATCCATTCGGGCTTGATACCGGATTTCTTGAAGGCTTCCAGCACTTTAAGTCGCTTGGAATTTTTCTTTTGCTTCAATTCGGAACCGGTCAAATCGTTGCGCAATCTCTCGATAGAACCGTCGATGTCGATGGTTTGCAACAATTCTTTGATGCCTTCCGCGCCCATTTTGGCTTGAAATTCATCGCCGTATTCTTGGAATTTCGCATCGAAATCGTCTTCGGACATGATGCTGAATTTCTTCAACGGAGTCATGCCGGGGTCGGTCACCACGTAGGCTTCAAAGTACAACACGCGTTCAATATCACGCAGCGTCATATCCAACACCAAACCGAGACGGCTGGGCAGGGACTTCAAGAACCAAATGTGGGCGCAAGGTGCAGCCAAGTCGATGTGACCCATGCGTTCGCGGCGCACTTTGGTTTGGGTGACTTCCACATTGCACTTTTCGCAAATCACGCCACGGTGTTTCAGGCGTTTGTATTTGCCGCACAAGCATTCGTAATCTTTGATAGGGCCAAAAATCTTGGCACAAAACAAACCATCGCGCTCGGGTTTGAACGTGCGGTAGTTAATGGTTTCAGGCTTGCGCACTTCGCCATAAGACCACGAGCGGATTTTCTCGGGCGATGCCATGCCAATTTTGATAGCACCAAAGTTCTCGTCGGGCGTGAACTGTTTGAACAGGTCGAGTAATGATTTCATGAATAAATCCTTTGTCCTTGTCTTGTCCGCTTATCAGCTACGTTCCAATTCGATGTCGATACCCAAGGAACGAATTTCCTTGACCAGCACATTAAACGACTCGGGCATACCCGCCTCAATCGAATGTTCGCCTTTCACCAAGCTCTCGTAAACTTTGGTACGACCTTGCACGTCATCGGACTTCACGGTCAGCATTTCTTGCAGGGTGTAAGACGCGCCATACGCTTCCAACGCCCACACCTCCATCTCACCGAAACGCTGTCCACCGAACTGGGCTTTACCACCCAACGGTTGTTGCGTGACCAAGCTGTAAGGGCCAGTCGAACGGGCGTGCATCTTATCGTCCACCAAATGGTGCAGTTTCAGATAGTGCATGTAACCGACCGTCGTCGTGCGCTCAAACGGATCACCAGTGCGTCCATCGTACAACTGGGCTTGGGTACGGGTGGGGGTTAACCCTTTGGCTTTGGCTAAATCGTCGGGGTACGCGAGTTTGAGCATGTCGCCGATTTCTTTTTCGGTAGCACCATCAAACACGGGGGACGCAAACGGTACGCCGTTAGTCAACTCTTTCGCCATGCCAATGATTTCGGCATCGTTCAATTCTGCCAAATTCTCTTTACGACCCGTGCTGTTGTAGATTTCTTCCATGAAGCCACGGATTTCGGCGGCAGCGGCTTCGCGCTGGAGCATATCGCCAATGCGGTAGCCCAAGCCTTTACCCGCCCAGCCCAAATGCACTTCCAACACCTGACCGATGTTCATCCGAGAAGGAACGCCCAGCGGGTTCAACACGATGTCAACGGGAGTGCCGTCTGCCATATAGGGCATATCTTCAATCGGGGTGATTTTGGAAACCACACCCTTGTTACCGTGGCGACCCGCCATTTTGTCACCGGGCTGCAAACGGCGTTTGACGGCGATATACACCTTCACCATTTTCAAAACACCAGCGGGCAATTCATCGCCTTGCGTCAATTTCTTGCGCTTTTCTTCAAACGCGAGATCGAAGCGGTGGCGTGATTGTTCCAGCGAATTTTTGGCACTTTCCAACTGAGCCGCCACTTCTTCTTCCGCCGGACGAATATCAAACCAATGGAAACGATCGACCGATGCCAAATAGGTTTCATCAATCTTCGTACCTTTGGACAGCTTTTGGGGGCCGCCATTGGCGACTTTACCCAACAGCATTTTTTTGATACGGTCAAACGCATCGGCTTCCACGATCCGCAACTGGTCGTTCAAATCCAAACGGAAACGCTTGAGTTCGTCATCAATAATTTGCTGGGCGCGGCGGTCACGCTGGATGCCTTCACGGGTGAAGACCTGCACGTCAATGACCGTACCTTGCGAACCTTGATCGACACGCAACGAAGTGTCTTTCACATCACTGGCTTTTTCACCGAAGATGGCACGTAACAATTTTTCTTCGGGCGTGAGGGTGGTTTCACCTTTGGGCGTGACTTTACCCACCAGCGTATCGCCGGGCATGACTTCCGCACCCACATAGATGATGCCGGAATCGTCCAAACGGTTGAGCTGTTGCTCGGACAAGTTGGGAATATCGCGGGTAATTTCCTCAGGCCCTAACTTGGTGTCACGCGCCATGACCACGAGTTCTTCGATGTGAATCGAGGTATAGCGGTCTTCTGCCACCACACGCTCGCTAATCAAAATCGAATCCTCGAAGTTGTAGCCGTTCCAAGGCATAAAGGCGACCAACATATTTTGACCGATAGCGATTTCGCCCAAATCGGTCGAAGCACCATCCGCCACCACATCGCCTTTGGTCAGGCGGTCACCCTTCTTCACGATGGGGCGTTGGTGGATATTGGTATTTTGGTTAGAACGTTGGTATTTGATGAGGTTGTAGATGTCCACACCCACTTCACCCGCCACAGCTTCCGCGTCATTCACACGCACCACAATACGGGTGGCATCCACGTAATCTACGATACCACCACGCATGGCCGTAACGACGGTACCGGAATCCACCGCAGCAACGCGCTCAATCCCCGTACCGACCATCGGTTTTTCAGGACGCAGCACAGGAACCGCCTGACGCGACATGTTCGCACCCATCAACGCGCGGTTTGCATCATCGTGTTCCAAGAATGGAACCAGCGATGCCGCTACCGAGACGATCTGGGCTGGCGAAACGTCCATGTACTGAACACGGTGCGCGGCACACAAAATGGATTCGCCTTTTTCACGCGCAGAAACCAATTCACCGGTCAACTTACCATCGGCATCCAAATCGGCATTGGCCTGCGCAATGACGTACTTACCTTCTTCAATCGCTGAGAGGTAATCAATTTGATCGGTCACATGTCCATCCACCACACGGCGGTAGGGTGTTTCGATGAAACCGTACTCATTCAAACGCGCATACAACGCCAATGAGTTAATCAAACCAATGTTCGGGCCTTCGGGTGTTTCAATCGGGCAAACGCGACCGTAGTGGGTCACATGCACGTCACGTACCTCAAAGCCTGCACGTTCCCGCGTCAAACCACCCGGGCCAAGGGCAGAAACGCGGCGTTTGTGCGTAATTTCTGCCAACGGATTGGTTTGGTCCATGAACTGGGACAACTGCGATGCACCGAAGAATTCCTTCAACGCTGCCGAAATCGGTTTGCTGTTGATGAGGTCATGCGGCATCAATGGCTCTTGCTCGGCCTGACCCAGACGCTCTTTCACGGCTTTTTCGATACGTGCCAAACCGGTACGGTATTGGTTTTCTGCCAATTCACCCACACAGCGTACACGGCGGTTGCCCAGATGGTCAATGTCGTCCACTTCACCACGACCATTGCGCAAATCGACCAAAATTTTGACGACCGACAGAATATCTTCATTCGTCATCACCATCGGGCCAGTTGATTCCGAACGTCCAATGCGGGCGTTGAATTTCATGCGCCCCACACGCGATAAATCGTAGGTATCAGGGTTGTAGAACAGACGTTGGAACAAGGCTTGCACCGCATCTTCCGTCGGTGGCTCACCGGGACGCATCATGCGATAGATAGCAACACGGGCGGCAAACTCGTCCGCTGTTTCATCCATACGCAGCGTTTGGGAGATGTAAGCACCTTGATCCAACTCGTTGGTATAGATACAAGGCAATTCTTGAATACCAGCTTGACGCAATTTTTTCAACAAGGCATCGGTCAGCTCTTCATTGGCTTTGGCAATAATCTCGCCTGTATCACCATCAATGATATTGCGAGCCACCACGCGACCGACCAAGAAATCTTCGGGGACGCTCAGATGCGTCGTACCAGATTGTTGCAAGTCGCGGATATGGCGGGCATTGACACGTTTGTCTTTGGCAACCACCACGGTTCCATTGCTATCCATCAAATCAAAACGTGCGATTTCACCGCGCAGGCGCTCAGGAACAAATTCCATCAACGCACCGCTGTCCATCAGACGGAAGCTGTCGTTCACGAAGAACTGCGCCAAAATCGACTCATTGGTCATCCCGATGGCTTTCAACAACGTTGAAACGGGCATCTTACGGCGGCGGTCTACGCGGAAATACAACAAATCTTTCGGATCGAATTCAAAATCCAACCACGAACCACGATAAGGAATAATACGCGCTGAGAACAGCAACTTGCCCGAGCTATGGGTTTTACCCTTGTCGTGTTCAAAGAAAACACCAGGGGAACGGTGCAACTGGGACACAATCACGCGCTCGGTTCCATTGATAATGAACGAGCCTTTGTTGGTCATGAGAGGAACTTCCCCCATGTACACCTCTTGCTCCTTCACTTCTTTCACCACTTTATTTTGGGGTGTGGAAGATTCGCGGTCATAAATGATTAACTGCACTTTGGCACGAACGGCCGAAGCGAAAGTTAAACCACGCGTTTGGCATTCACGCACATCGAATGCTGGTTTGCCCAAACTGTACTCAAGGTACTTCATTTCCACAAAACCATTGTGCGAAACAATGGGGAATGCGGATTCAAAAGCGGCTTGCAATCCTTCCGATGTTCGCGTTTTGGGAGGCACATCCGCTTGCAAAAATGCGGTATAGGCATCTTTTTGCATTTGGAGCAGGTAAGGGATTTCAAGCACGCTGTTGCGATTGCCAAAATGTTTGCGAATCCGCTTGCGTTCGGTGAAGGTGTATTGTTTGTCAGCCATTAGATCTCCGGGAAAGACTAAAGGAACCTATGGTTCTGGGCGACTGTTGTATCGAGCATTAGGCTCGGTATTTACTTGGCGATTGGCCACTACCAATCATTGGCGGACGGCCGCGCATTGCACGCAACCCGATCCAAGGCATCTCCCGCAGTCGGGGTCGGAAGACACTAAAAAACGTGCAGCTCTCTATGAACTATCTCGCTTTTTGGTGTGTTCCCAAGCATTCAGAATAGCAAAGGCTGGAGGTTCTTAAGGAACCACCAGCCTTCACGAAAAACCGAATTACTTCAGTTCAGCCTTAGCACCGGCATCCACCAGTTTCTTCAAAGCAGCTTCAGCGTCAGCCTTGGCAATGCCTTCTTTCACGTTCTTAGGTGCGCCGTCAACCATGTCTTTGGCTTCTTTCAAGCCCAAGCCAGTGATTTCACGAACCGCTTTAATCACGGAAACTTTGTTAGCGCCAGCTTCCAACAGAACTACGTTGAATTCTGTTTTCTCTTCAGCAACAGGAGCAGCACCGCCAGCAGCAGCAGGAGCAGCCATTGCAGCAGCACTTACACCAAATTTCTCTTCGATGGCTTTCACCAAATCGTTGAGTTCCATGACCGACATGCTGTCCAAGGCGGTCAAAAATGCGTCTTTATCGAATGCCATTTTTATTTCCTAACAAGTTGGGTTACTACAGGTAGCCGCGCCTTACGCTGCGACTGCCTCTGCGGGAGCAGCCGATGCTGCACCTTCGCCACGTTTTTCCGCCAAAGCCGCCAGCACACGGGCTGTACGGGAAATGGGGGATTGCATCAAGCCCAACAACTGAGCCAGCAACACTTCTTTGGAAGGGATGCTTGCGAGTTGTTTTACGCCGTTTACGTCCAAAGCTTTTCCACCGTATGCGCCAGCACGAATCACCAACTTATCGTTGGTTTTTGCGAACTCGGCAACCACTTTAGCAGCGGCTACAGCGTCTTCCGAAAAGCCATAGATCAGAGGACCGGTCATCTGGTCGGATACGACATCAAAGCCAGTGCCTGCTACAGCACGGCGAGCCAAGGTGTTTTTCAACACACTCAGGCTGACACCGTTGCTACGTGCAGCCACGCGCAATTTGGTCATATCGGCAACCGTGATACCACGATACTCCGCGATCACGAGCGTTTGAGCTTTAGCGGCGAGGCCAGTCACTTCGTTAATGACTGCTTCTTTCTCACTGCGGTTCAGACTCAAGGTTTACTCCTTCAAATGCGTTTGATGGTTCACACCATGCAACGCTCCACATTGCAGCGACCAACTGTCAATAGAATCAATACAACATTTATTCCATGTCAGCGGGATCGCCATCTACGTTGGCTGTTCCATTAAGCCTCCTTCGGGAGACACCAACGGTCTTGGATGGCTCGCGGTCATTGCTGACCCCGACCCACCGTATTCTTATTTCTTATGCCCCAATGGTTTGGGAATCTACGCGCACGCCTACGCCCATAGTGGACGAAACAGCGACTTTACGCAGATACAAACCTTTGCTGGAAGCAGGTTTGGCTTTGTTCAACGCATCAATCAGTGCAGCCAAGTTGCCTTGCAACTTGTCGTTCTCGAAAGAACGGCGACCGATGGTGCTGTGAATAATACCGGCTTTGTCGACGCGGAATTGCACTTGACCGGCTTTGGCATTGCGAACAGCACCAGCCACGTCAGGAGTCACCGTACCCACTTTGGGGTTAGGCATCAAGCCGCGTGGGCCCAAAATTTGACCCAAAGTACCCACGATACGCATCGCATCGGGAGCCGCAATCACCACGTCGAAAGGCATATCACCGGCTTTAACGCGGGCTGCCAAATCATCCATACCCACAATATCAGCACCAGCAGCTTTCGCTTCTTCAGCTTTAGCACCTTGTGCGAATACCGCGATACGCTTGGTTTTACCTGTTCCGTTCGGCAACACTACCGCGCCACGGACCACTTGGTCAGATTTCTTCGCATCCACGCCGAGTTGAACTGCAACGTCAATGGATTCATCAAACTTGGCAGTCGCAAATTCTTTGATCAAAACCAAGGCTTCACCCAATGGGTACAGCTTGGTGGTTTCAATTTTGCCGACTTGGTTTTTTTGTTTTTTGGTCAAACGTGCCATTTTTATACGCCTTCCACACTCACACCCATCGAACGGGCAGAACCAGCAATCGTGCGAACTGCTGCATCCAAGTTGGCTGCATTCATGTCGGCCATTTTGGTTTTAGCAATTTCTTCCAGTTGAGCGCGAGTGATCTTGCCAACTTTGTCGGTATGTGGACGAGCAGAACCTTTGGTCAAGCTCACTGCCTTCTTGATCAACACAGTCGCAGGTGGCGACTTGATGACGAATGTGAAGCTCTTATCAGCATACGCTGTAATCACAACAGGCAATGGCAATCCGGGCTCAACACCTTGTGTCTTGGCGTTGAACTCTTTACAGAAGGCCATAATGTTCAAACCACGTTGACCCAAAGCTGGGCCGATGGGTGGTGATGGGTTGGCTTTACCGGCTGGTACTTGCAGCTTCACAAAGCCGACGATTTTTTTCGCCATAATTTCTCCTTGCGGGTCATAACGCCTTGCCGTCCTTGATAAGTTGGACGACAAAGACTCCCCGGTCTAACAACTCAAACATTCCATCCACACCGAGTTGCAAAAGTGCGGACTACAAAAAATTCAAGAATCCAGCGCACGAATAGGGTTTATATTTTCTCGATTTGAGAGAAATCCAATTCCACTGGAGTAGCACGACCAAAGATAGTGACGGAAACACGAACCTTGCTCTTTTCGTAATTCACGTCTTCCACCGAGCCATTAAAGTCAGTAAACGGCCCTTCTTTGACACGCACCGACTCACCCACCAAGAATTCAACCTTATGCCGGGGTTTATCTGTTCCCTCTTGCATGCGGCTGATAATTTCCTGCACTTCGGCTTCGGATATCGGTGCAGGACGATTTTTCGCCCCACCCACAAATCCCGTCACTTTGTTGGTGTGTTTGATGAGATGCCATGTTTCATCATCCATGATCATCTCAACCAATACATAACCGGGGTAGAACTTCCGCTCAGTCGTTCTTTTTTGACCGT
Organism: uncultured Rhodoferax sp.; assembly: GCA_937863075.1. GTDB lineage: Bacteria > Pseudomonadota > Gammaproteobacteria > Burkholderiales > Burkholderiaceae_C > Allorhodoferax. The sequence continues at coordinate 9,638 of CALMCD010000452.1, forward strand.
TCCTGATTTCAACCACTTCTTCCACAGGAACCAAAGTACGACCAAATTTGGACTGCATATCTGAGCGAACAATGCGCTCTTGGATATTGCGCTCTACCGCTTTTTCCATGCCCGAGTAAGCATGAACAACATACCAGCGCAAGTCTGATTTAGCGGTGGGTGCAATACCACAGGTTGGGGTATCTGGATTACTTTCCATCAGCTCCTCCATCCCAGAATCAAATCATACAAAACCCATTCCAAGGTTTTGTCGGTTAACCACAGGAAAAGTGCCATAACGAGAACAAACCCAAATACATAGGCTGTCATCTGAAACGACTCTTTGCGTTCAGGCCAAACCACTTTTTTGACTTCATCCCACGAACCGTGTGCAAAGCGAATCAATTCTTTCCCCATCTCAGAGGAGAAGAATACAACAGCGGCAATAATCAGACCCGCCAACAAGACAGCCCACTGCACCCACGCGCCTTGGTTACCCAGTGAATAAAAACCTGCCAACGCCGCAATGACAACAACAACAGCAAAACCCAATTTGATTTTGTCCGCTCCGGCATTCACGGTTTCAGTTTGTGCAGTAGCCATAGTTCTCCGCAATCCGCATTCGCTTCATTCAAACTTGTAAAACTCAATACAGTGAGGCCCGCTACACTGTAGCGGGCCTCACTGTAACACCAGCTCTACAAGAACTAAGTGGCAGGGGCAGTAGGAATCGAACCTACAACCTTCGGTTTTGGAGACCGACGCTCTGCCAATTGAGCTATACCCCTA
>CALMCD010000453.1 GCA_937863075.1 uncultured Rhodoferax sp.
ACATGAATCGCCGCCGCTTTTTATCCTTTAGCGCAGCCACTTCGCTGGCATTGGCGGGTTGCCGTGATGCGCAGGATACCGCCCACATCCAAGGCGGGTTTACCAACAATACCTTGCTGGAGCGGGGTCACGCGCTGCGGGATCGACCGGCGGCATGGGAAGCGCCCACCAAAATCCGCAAAACCCGTGTATTGATTGCAGGCGGGGGCGTGGCGGGCTTGGCAGCGGCGCGGGCGTTGCGTTTGAAGGGCATGAACGATTTCATCCTGATGGAATTGCAAGACAAAGCCGGCGGCAATAGCCAATGCACGCGCGTGGGTGGCTTGCTCTGTCCGCAGGGGGCGCATTATTTGCCCCTCCCCACCAACGACGCGCCCGATGTGCAAAACCTGCTGGAAGAGCTGGGGCTGCGTCAGCGTGTAGGTGGACGTTGGCAGTACGATGAACGGCATTTGTGCCACAGCCCACAAGAACGCCTGTTTTTGCATCAGCAATGGCAAGATGGTTTACTCCCTATCCGAGGGGTAGATGCTGGAACCCTTGAGCAATACCAGCGTTTTTCGACCTTGGTCAGCGATTTGCGCAAGGCCGAGCGTTGGACGATTCCCCTACAAAATACCGCCACCAAGCCCATTCAGAAAGCATTGGCAACCATAACGTTCATGGAGTGGTTGGATCGGCAAAAGCTCACCGATGAATACTTGCGTTGGTATTTGAATTATTGCTGCCGTGACGATTATGGTGCGGGTATCGACACCGTCTCGGCGTGGGCGGGGATTCATTATTTCGCCAGTCGCCACGGTTTTCACGCCCCCAGCGCGGAGATTCCAGAACGTGAAGGGCTGCTGACGTGGCCGGAAGGCAATAGCTGGATTACGCAGCGTCTGGCAGAACCCTTGGGGGAGCGGCTGCGCACCGGACAAACCGTGCTGCGTATTGCCGCCACCAAACACGGCGTAGAAGTGGATACCCTCAATGCCGCAACCCACGCCATCGAGCGTTGGCAAGCCGAGCGGGTGATTGTGGCACTCCCGATTTTCATAGCGGCGCGGATCATAGAAAATCCCCCCGAATGGGTACGACAAGCCATCATGCGGGTGGTATATGCGCCGTGGGTGGTGGCGAACATCCACATCCACCAGCCGTTGGATGACCATTCGGGTGCGCCCTTGAGCTGGGATAACGTGATTTACAGCAACCATGCAGGGCAGGGGCTGGGTTATGTGAACGCCAGTCATCAAAGTTTATCGCCCGTGGTGGGGGCAATGGTGCTGACGCATTACCGCGCTACCGATGACCGCTGGGATACGCTGGCAACGGAATGGAAGACTTGGCGCGACCGCATTATTTCCGAACTCTCAGCGCCCCACCCCGATTTAGCGGCAAAAACCACCCATATTGATATTACCCGCTACGGTCATGCTATGGCGATTCCCGTTCCCCACCCCGAAGGAAAAATAGGCCTGCATAGTTTTCGTCATTCTGTTGTTGCCCACGAAAGATTATCGTTTGCGCACAGCGATTGGGCAGGGTATTCTATTTTTGAAGAAGCATTTACGATGGGGCATCGGGCGGGGGATTGGGGGT
>CALMCD010000454.1 GCA_937863075.1 uncultured Rhodoferax sp.
GCACGCACTTCTTCGATGGTGGTTTGCCCCATTAGCACTTTGCAAATACCGTCTTGTCGCAGGGTTTGGAAATTACCATCGCTGAATCCTTCCCGCTGAATTTGATCGGGGCGGGTGGATGTCTGAATCAAACGGCGCACACTGGGGGAGATCAATAGCAGTTCGTGCAGCCCTAACCGTCCACGCAATCCGGTGTCATTGCATTGCGGGCATCCGGTCGAGGAATAACGCAGCAGCTTGCCTTCGATACCCCCATATTGCCGAATCCACTGGGCTTCGAGTGCTTGGGGCGTGGGGCGCAGTTCGGGCGGAATGGTGTGCAGATAGTCTTCAATCAACTCTTTCACGTAGTCGGGTTCGGCAATTTCGCTCTTGCGGCAGGCGTGGCACAAGCGACGTACCAGCCGCTGCGCCAACACCGCGAGCAACGAATCGGCAAAATTGAACGGGTCCATACCCATATCAATCAAACGGGTCACGGTTTCGGCGGCACTATTGGTGTGCAAGGTGGATAGCACCAAGTGTCCGGTGAGCGAGGCTTCAATCGCAATATGCGCCGTTTCTTGGTCGCGGATTTCGCCCACCATGATGACATCGGGGTCAGCCCGTAGGAAGGATCGCAATGCCTTGGCAAACGTCCAACCGATTTTGGGATTCACTTGTACCTGCCGTAAATCGGGCTGGGTGATTTCGATGGGGTCTTCGGCCGTCCAGATTTTGCGCTGCGGTGTGTTGAGATAACCCAGCACCGAATGCAGCGTGGTGGTTTTGCCCGAACCCGTAGGCCCTACGCACAACACCATGCCATACGGACGGTTGATGACGGCATCGCGCAGGTTGCGAAAGTTGGTGGGCGATAAATCCAACCGATCCAATTCAATCGGTTTAGCGGACGATAGCAAACGCATCACCACATCTTCCAGTCCGCCCGTGGTGGGGATGGTGGCAATGCGCAATTCCAGCTTTTTATCGGCGACAAATTGGGCGAAGTTAATTTTCCCGTCCTGCGGCTTGCGGCGTTCGGAAATATCCAAATCCGCCATGATTTTCAAACGTGCCAGCAGCGCCGATTTGTAGGTGTGCGGTAGTTCGAGGTAGGGCGACAACACGCCATCGCGCCGAAAACGGATTCGGGTTTTGTACGGAGCAGGGCGGGTCTCAATGTGAATATCGGATACACCCTGCGCATGGGCTTCCACAATCATTTGGTTGACCAAGCGCACTAAAGAGTTATCGGATTGTTCAATCGGTTTTTCTTTTTGCGCCTCGCGGGCGACATCTTGCTCCAGCGTTTCGAGCAACTGGTTGGTAGTTCCTGACGATTGGGGCTGGTGTGCGTGTTTAATCGCTAAATCGGCAGTGTGGGTTGCATCGAATGCCAGTGATTTATCGTTTATTTGTCCTAATTTGCCGTAAGCCTTTTGCTGCGCTTTGACGATGCGGTCGGCATCCGCCAACACTGCCGCGATACGGGCTTGGAGGATAAATTCCAATTCATCCAACGTAGCACGCAGGGTTGGGTCGGTCATGGCGATGACCCATGTATTCCCGCGCCGCATCAAGGGCATGATGTGCAGGCGTTGCGCCACCGCAAACGATATTTTGAGCGTAACTTCTGCCTGAATCGGGAAGACAGTAGGGTCGACCACCGGATAGCCCATTTTGCGCACCAGTGCGGTATTCAAATCATTCTGGGTGATAAAACCCATGCCCCGCAGCAGTTGCCCAAGGGGGGCGGAACGATCCGTTTTTTGCTTTTCCAGTGCGCTATCGAGTTGATGTTGGTTGATATAACCCAGCCGCAAAAGTGCCTCGCCCACCCGAATCATGGGCATACGGGATTGCTTTTCCAGTGCTTGTAGAAGTTTTTCGGGGGTGGTGATGAGTTCACCGATCAAATAATCATCCAATTCACGGTGCTGAGGAGGAGCCGATACAGTCGGTGCTATGGGTTTTTCAACGCCTGCTTCAACGGCGTGTTCAATGACTGGTTCAATAACTGGTTCAGTGGGTTTTTCTGCTACTTTGTCGTGTTCTGATTCGCCATCCAGCCCCACCACCGATGATTCGCTCCACACGGGGATGGAATCAACGTAAAACGCATAAGGTGGCGCAGACCAGTACAAACCGGACGGCTTTTCAGGCGATTTTTCGGTGGAATCTGGCATAACAATCGGGATCAGGTTGAGGTTGAAAGAAAGGGGAGGCGGGCTTTAGTTTTAGTTGGAACGCAAGGTGAGTTGCACCAATGTCTGGTTCAGCAGGACATAGGCAATTTCGCCAAACGTCATCGGCCCCGTAATTTGTCCGGTTTGCTTGCCTTCTAACCCTGAATAGAGGTAATTCAAGACGCAGTTGCACGCAAATTGGGTGTTGCTTAACAACTGGGTCGCCGCTTGGGTTTGGAAGGCATCCTCGTAGCTGCCCGAAAAAGGGCGTGCTAATTTGTACTGCACACGGGGGAATACGGGGGCGTAGAGCGTGACTACATCGTTGGCTACGTCAATTGTTTTAATCGAGACGTTGATCAGCGCACCGCTGTAATTGGCCACAATCGGCAGGCGGGTGTCGTGCTTGATGTGTTGCAAGTAGTTGGCAAAAGATGTCAAGCGACCATTGACGCGGCAGCGTTCGATCTCAAACCCCCCTTGATCAAACTCCAAAGCATCGCCATACCCTTGGCTAAACAGGTTCACGATTTGGATTTGTGCCACCACACTCTCCGGCAGTGGAACGTGCATGACCACCGCCATGTTGTCCAACAGCTCGGTGGTGCGACCATCGCGTACTTTGGGTGTGCATTTACCGGCATCGTCCAAATGAATGCCTGAAATCCAGCCTACCACGGGTTTCACAAACATATCGTCATACTGCTGAGCGTTTTGGGCGTATTCGAAATGCACATCCGAAAAGGCGGGCAAAACGGCGACGGTATAGCCATTTTCAGGGGCTTCCACGCAAATTTGCGACAACGTGGCGGCATCGTAAATCGCAATGAACGGCTCGAAATCATCTTCCCAGCGAATGGGGGTGACGAACACATCTTTGCGGGTGGTCACGCCCCCGTTTTGTCCCATAAAGTAGGGAATGGTTCCGCCGATCCAGTTACCGCAGGGCAGGGATGTCAAGACATCTTCATTCGCAGCAATGATCAAAAAAGCACCGCTATCGATCAAAACCGTGGCATTTTCACGGGACAAAAGACGGGAGGGCAAAGCGGTATATTTTTTCGATTTCATACAGCCACATCCTTCATCAAATAGCTACGAATTTGTGCCAATTCATAGTCCAAACTGCGCGAGTTACGCACCAGAAAACGCAACAATTCGCGTACTTTGAGTTCCACCACATCGGGGGTCGGTTGCTCGGCGACTTGGGAACGTAGCTTGGTCAGCAGTAATTGAAGACCCAAGGCCTTGATTTGAATGTTGATTTCCCCGCGAATCAGGCGCTCCCAAACGTTTTGGCTGATACTTCCCAATACATCACTGCTGTCAATCGACAGGGGTCGGTTGGTGGCTGCCGAAGTCGGTGCATTTCCCGCCGATGCCTCTAACGCATTCGTTTTGCTCTCATCGACTTTACGCTCAAGGGCGAATTTGACCTTCCAGACATCGGAAAAATCCACCCCCAGCAAATCCGCAATCACCGCTAAATCGGTACCTTTGCTGATGCTGAGTCCAATATGCTTCATCATGCGGTTGGTGAAGGGCTGTCCGGGTTGGCCTAGCCACGGTAATTGGTGGTGGCGTGCTTCGAGAATGTCGGTGGTATGGATGATGCAGGTGTAATCCATGCAGTTCAAATGCCGCCAACGCATTTCTTCTACCCCCAGTGCAGAATCGATCATGGTAGAAGACGATGATTGATTGGGTGACCAACGCCGAAAAATTCCTTTTTTCATCTCCTGCGGTGGATGCCGTGTCAGCCAGAGATGCAGCATTTTTGCCATAGAGTCAAATCGAAAACTCACAATTCTCCACGGGGCTGAAATACCTGCCGCTGCTTGAAGCCATTGATTGGATGGGTCTGACATTTTTATTTCATGCTCCATACGTCATACTTGATAGTCTTCATTATGTCTAACTTATGCTTATGTCAAACATCGCGGCTTTGAGAAAAAGTTACGAACGTGCCGAGCTGGATGAGTCCTCCTCCCACGCGAATCCACTGCAACAATTCGACCAATGGTTTCAAGAAGCACTCCATTCGGAAGTCCCAGAAGCCAATGCCATGACCGTCGCCACGGTGGGCAGCGACCTGCGTCCTTCGACCCGCATCGTGCTGATTAAAAACTACGATGCCAACGGTATCGTGTGGTTCACCAATTACGACAGCCGCAAGGGGCGTGAGCTGGCGGGTAATCCGTTTGCCGCGCTGCAATTCCATTGGGTAGAGTTGGAACGGGTGGTGCGGATTGAAGGTGTGGTCGAAAAAGTCAGCGCAGAAGAAAGCGACACGTACTTTCATTCCCGCCCCATGGATTCGCGCATTGGTGCGTGGGCATCGCCCCAAAGTCAGGTGATTAGCGGTCGTGGCGTGCTGGTTGCCAATGCCGCCCGATACGGAATGCAATTTTTGTTACAACCACCACGTCCCCCGCACTGGGGCGGGTATCGTTTGAAACCCACGCGGTGGGAATTTTGGCAAGGGCGCAAGAGCCGTCTACACGACCGCTTGCGTTATCGCCCTGCCGAGGGTGCTGACGCTGCCGATGATGGCGCATGGATTCGAGAGCGTTTAGCGCCCTAACCTTTTCCTATCTGTACGGTATCCACTATGAACGCTGCATGGTTGCCCGCAATGCCTCGGTGAGGATGCCAAGGCTTTCCGCCAAGTGCGCTCGGGTCTCAATGCTGTGTGGAATCTTTTTGGCGTTTTTGCCATGCAATGCTTGCTGCAAATCTTTTTGTAGATGGGTAGCGTGCAGGCGCAGCAGGCTTAAAGCATCGCTGGGCAGGGCGGATGAACCTTTGGTCAAAATCGTTTGCAGGCGTTTCAGGTGTTCGCGTTGCAAATTGCGCCGCAGGGCATCAATTTCGCTGCCAGTAGCCAATTCTTTCCAGATGCTGGACTGCAAGGTTTTATAGACTTCGTTCAACGAAATCATGCCCTTTTGCTGCTGGGGGGGCAGGTAGTTGGGTAAATCCAATAAACGCTGGGCGGTTCCGGCAGCTAATAAACGATCCATAGCGGTGGTTTGGGTGCGCAATACCGCTGAGCGCAAATCCACCAATCCACCGCGTTCCCACTCGTTGTAATCGACCGTTAAATGGGACAAAAATTCCGGCTTGAAGCGGAACGAATCGGCGCTAAACAAACCCGTGGCCAAAAACTGCAAGGCCTCGCGCTGCTTGGCGGGTTCGACGGGCGTGAAGCTGGCGCGGGATGTGGTTCCGGGTAGATCGCGCACCGCAATCATGCCGCCCACGTATTTGCCGACCAATTCTGCCGCGCGTTGCAACTGGCTAAAACCCGCCAGCAGCGAACGGCGTTGGCGCAGCGGGTCATCGCCGGCTTGCGGTTTTCGGTTTTGAATGCGTTCCCACAATTCCTGCGATAGTTTCAGGCGTTTGCGGTAATACGCCAAGGGGTCGTCACTTAAATCGAAACGGTTGGCGAGCGGGTCAATGCCTTCACTACCGCCAAAACCTCCGGCATCGCTGTCATCGGCGTAGGCGAGTGCGGGTTCGGTACTGCGGGCGGCAATGGCGGCGAGTTCGGCTTTTTCCGCTTCGGGCGTAAGCGATGGAAGGGGCTTGTATGCGTATTCAATCGCCCAATAATCGTAAGCGCCCAATGTTTGGTTGGTATACGCGCCTTGCTGCTCGCCCTGTAGCGCAAGGTTGTAGGCGTTGTAATCCATCACCGAGCCGGAGATACCGTATTTTTGAGTGAACGCAGGGTCTTGCAACTGCGCCTGCGTGACGGTGGTGGAGGCTTTGAAGTTGTGTTTCAAGCCCAGCGTATGCCCTACCTCGTGCATGATGACATCGGTAATAACGGATTGCACAAAGGCTTCGGCTTCGGGGCTATTGGGTTCGATGTCGCCGCGTGCTTCGAGCATATCCAGTGCAAAGTGCATTTCAGAAGCTGCTTCTGCTGCGTAAGTGCAAGCATCGTGGGCATGATGGGATGGATTCTTTGCATCTTCCACAATAAAACGGCGGGAACTGCGGGCGAAAACATCGCTCATACCAATATCGGCATCCAAAATCTCACCGGTACGGGGGTCGGCGTGGTGTGGGCCGACGGCAAATCCTACATCCGCACCCACAAACCAGCGGATGGACGCATGACCCGCATCCAGCGTATCCCAATCGGCATCGGCGGGCTGGTCGCGGACTTCGATGGCGTTGGGGAAGCCGATACGGGCAAAGGCTTTATTCCATTCCAGCACGCCTGCCCGCACCGCAGCGCGGTATTTTTCAGGAATGTTTTTATCCAACCAATAGACGATGGGTTGAATGGGTTTGCCCTGTTCTTGCTCTAAACGCCAACGCTTGATGAAATGGACTTTGGGATTGGGCTTGGCATCGCCGCTTAAATCGGTAAACGATTCCATGAAATGCCCCAAACGCGGATCGCTCGGGCGCGGACGCATGGGCGTTTCCGGTAGCGCTAAAAAGTTGTAAACGTAGCTCACAAAAAAGCTGCGCGGATCGGGCGTGGATTGGGGTGGGGTCGGCGTGGGAATGGGTGGCGGCGTTAAAGGCGGCGCAGGAATACGGGGCGTAGAAAAATGCACCCGTGCCGTGAGCGTGCTTAAATTGTTGCTCGCGCGGGTGGATTCGATAAAGGAAGTCGCTTTATCCAGCGTGTAGGACAGCCGGTAAGCGGCTTCGATGCGGGTGGAGTAACTGGGAATATCGGCCAATAAAAAACTGGCATCAATCAATACCGAACGGCGTTCGGGGTGTTCTTGGCTCAATACGGCTGCGGAAGCAATCAGGCTGGGGGAAAACGCTTGTTCCACCGCCCGTTTTGCACCATTTTCTGCACCACCCTCAGCGCGAAACTTGGTATTCAGGGCAATGAGTTGCAATTGGTTACCATTACCGCCCTTTTGACCGTTACCTGTGCGCCGCCATTCCACCATCCAACTATTCCCCATTTGGCTGGCGTATAACCCCCGTTCTCCGACTGAGTTGGCGATATTGGCACTGAATAAAAAGGGTTTATTGAGTGCCGATTGGGGAATCTCTAACCACACCTTATCGTCTTTGCGCCAAATGGGAAAGAGGCCATCTTGTTGCTTGGCATC
>CALMCD010000455.1 GCA_937863075.1 uncultured Rhodoferax sp.
GCGCGACCGTCTTCGATTTCTTCAATTTGCCAGCGAATCTCAAAATCAATCGCCTGCTGCATGAATTTGAAGCTGTTGAGATTTTTAATCTCGCGCCGCGTACCCAAGGGTTCACCGGGTTTGCGCACCGACACGTTGGCATCGCAGCGGAACGAACCTTCCTGCATATTGCCGTCGCAAATGCCGATCCACGTCACGATTTTGTGCAGCTCTTTGGCATACGCCACCGCTTCGGCACTGGAGCGCATATCGGGTTCGGTCACGATTTCCAGCAACGGCGTTCCGGCGCGGTTCAAATCAATACCGGTTTGCCCGATGAAATCTTCGTGCAGCGATTTGCCGGCATCTTCTTCCAAATGGGCGCGAACGAGGCGAACCGTTTTCTTTTCTTCACCCAAGAAAAATTCGACTTCGCCACCTTGCACCACCGGAATCTCAAACTGGCTGATTTGATAACCCTTGGGCAGATCGGGGTAAAAATAGTTTTTACGGGCAAAAATGCTGCGCGGCGCAATGTGAGAACCTACCGCGAGTCCAAATTCGATAGCACGCTCGACCGCGCCGCGATTCATGACGGGCAGCGTTCCGGGCAGCGCCAAATCGACCGCACACGCTTGGGTATTGGGTTCTGCACCAAACGCAACGGACGCGCGGGAGAAAATTTTGGACTGGGTAGAAAGCTGGGCGTGTGTTTCAAAGCCAATAACGACTTCGTAGCCGTGGATTAAAAGGGATTTATTCATAATCAATATCCTGCGGGACGTGCCAAATGGAAATCCGTCACTTGCTGGAGGCGGTGCGCGGCATTTAATAAACGTGATTCTTGGAAATAATTACCAATGAGTTGCAAACCAATTGGCATTCCATCTTCACCAAATCCTGCTGGAACGCTCATTCCGGGTAAACCAGCCAACGATGCGGGGAGCGTGAATATATCCGCTAAATAATCCGCCAAGGGGTCGTTGCCATGACCGCCGATTTTCCATGCCACGGTGGGTGCTACGGGGCCAGCAATTAAATCGCAATTTTGGAAAGCATTTTGGAAATCATCGGCAATCATGCGGCGAATTTTTTGCGCTTGCAAATAATAGGCATCGTAATAACCGTGCGATAACACATACGTGCCGATCATAATGCGGCGTTTTACCTCGTCACCAAACCCTTCGGCACGGGTTTTTTTGTACATATCGGCTAAATCGGTGTAGTTTTTCGCGCGGTGTCCGAATTTCACGCCATCAAAACGGCTCAAATTAGAACTTGCCTCGGCGGGCGCGATGATGTAATACACCGGAATCGACAATTCGGTACGCGGCAAGTGAATGGGAACGAGGCGTGCGCCCAGTTTTTCGTATTCGCGCAAGGCGGCTTTTACGGCGCTGCGCACATCGTCGGCTAAACCGTCACCGAAAAATTCCGAAGGAATGCCGATCCGCAAACCTTCCAGCGAATCATTGAGTTTTAACGAAAAATCTTCATTCGGCACATCGACCGAGGTGGAATCCCGATCCAAATCCGCGCCGCTCATGGCAGATAGCAAAATCGCGCAATCTTCCGCCGAACGCGCCATCGGGCCCGCTTGGTCGAGGCTGGATGCAAATGCGACCATGCCGTAACGCGAGGCGCGTCCGTAAGTCGGTTTAATCCCCGTAATGCCGCAGAACGAGGCGGGTTGGCGAATCGATCCACCCGTATCCGTGCCCGTTGCTGCCGGAGTCAAGCCCGCTGCCACCGCCGCCGCGCTACCGCCCGACGAGCCACCCGGAATGCGGGTGGTATCCCACGGATTTTTGACATCGCCATAAGCCGAGTTTTCGTTACTCGAACCCATAGCAAATTCATCGCAATTCAATTTACCCAAGCTCACCGCACCGTGTTCGGCGAATTTCGCAACCACGGTGGCATCAAAAGGTGAGCGGTAGTTTTCCAACATTTTGGAACCCGCTGTGGAGGGAAAATCTTTGGTTACAAAAATATCCTTGTGGGCAATCGGCACGCCGTCTAGCGCTTTGGCGGTTCCAGCGGCAATACGTGCATCGGCAGCGCGGGCTTGGGTAAGCGTTACTTCCGGGTTTTGTGCCACAAAAGCGCCCAAGTCGGCGTGGGCTTGGGTGCGGTTCAAAAAATGCTGCGCCACTTCCACCGCCGATGCTTGGCGGGTGTGCAGGGTTTGGGTCAGTTCGCGCAGAGATTGTTCGTGAAACGGCTTCATGGTAATTTTTATTCCGTATTTTTATTCAATGACT
>CALMCD010000456.1 GCA_937863075.1 uncultured Rhodoferax sp.
CTGATATTAGGCAGCTTGATGATGTTGGCTTCAGGGCGCAGTGTCAATTTGCCCAATTCGGCCAACGTGTCTGGTACTTTTTGCTCATCTGTCAAGTAATCCGCAAAGGTCGCCAAAATACGTGCGCCAACAGAAATATCGCTGGTTGCCACCTCTACATTAGCAGGCGCGGTGAACGTGCGCACAATGGGTAAAAATGCAGCGGTAGCAAGCCAAGGGGCTTCGTCGGTCAATGTGTAGATGATTTTGGATTGAGTCATGGTTGTATCCTCTTGTGTCCTCGTAGGGCTATTATGCCGCGTTCGTTTTTTGCGGTATGAAATGCAACTCCACTGTATGAGGAAAATCTGTCACCAAACTTATAAATTGCTACTATTTACCTTATCATTTAGCTATCCGACTAAGGGTTAGCGATATGTCAGCAAGGTGCTAGTCTGTCAGACTAGACTATCCTATAGGGACTATTTTGTACCTTTCGGTTTCGTTGTTTGGTTTCATTTTTTCATTTTTCTGATTCTTCCCTACCATGCTATCCAAGTCGCCCCAAGAAATTTACATCATCGGCGTGACCCGCAGTGGAAAAACCTTTCGCCCCAGCGACTGGGCTGAACGCTTGGCAGGTGTCATGAGCCAATTTCGTCCGGGGGGACCGCGTCCGGGTAGCCATTTGGGTTACTCGCCTTGGTGTACCCCGACTTCTATCGGCAATGTGAAATGCGTCATCATTCACCACGATTTGCGGGATTACGACGTGATGGCGTGGGATTTTTGCCTGAACTTCGCCAAAGACAACGATTTGCAAGTCAGCGATACCCGTCCCGAAGCACCACCGAAAAAATAAAGACCATAAAAAAAGCCGTTCCAAGGAACGGCTTTTTTACATTTTGCTGGCAGCGCACCCTAAGCAAACGGCAGACCGATACGGGTAAAGGTAAGGGTCTGGGCTTGATATGTGGTTGGGCTTAAATCCGAATTAAGCAGCCAGTGCCAAGGTTTTTACCTTAGCAGCCAAGCGGCTCTTGTCACGGGCGGCTTTGTTCTTGTGGAAAATGCCTTTGTCAGCCACGGTATCGACCACGGCTTGCATTTTCAGGAACAATTCAGCGGCTTTGGTCTTGTCGCCAGCCAAAACTGCTTTCTCTACGCTCTTGACCGCAGTGCGATACTTGGAACGCATGGAAGAATTTGCAGCGTTCAGTTTGATGTCCTGGCGGGCGCGTTTACGACCAGAAGCCAGACGGGGGTTCTTTTTCTTGGGTTTTCCAGATGCCATTTTTGAATTCCTTGATTTTGTTTGTGGATGATGCGCAGCAAAGCCCTCCATTATAACGATTCCATAAAGAACTACACTTCCCCTATTGTGAATTTACTGAAATCTGCTTTTACTGTTTCGGGTCTGACCTTGGTTTCGCGCATCACGGGCTTGCTGCGGGATTTGTCGATGGCGACCATTTTTGGCGTAAGCGCCATGACCGATGCCTTTTGGGTCGCATTCCGCATCCCCAATATGCTGCGCCGTATGTTTGCCGAGGGCGCATTCAGCCAAGCCTTCGTCCCCGTACTGGCCGCCACGCGCGAACAAGAAGGCGATGCCGCCACCCACGCGCTCATCAATGCCGTCGCCAGCCTGCTGACAGCGGTGCTGCTGCTGGTGAGCGTGCTGGGCGTGATCGGAGCGCCGATTTTGGTGATGGTGTTAGCCAGCGGTTTGCGCCCCGAGGGGTTTGATGCCGCCGTCACCATGACGCGCTGGATGTTTCCCTACATCGCCTGTATGTCGTTGGTGGCGTTGGGTGCGGGCGTGTTGAATACGTGGAAAAAATTCGCTGCACCCGCCGCCGCGCCGGTGCTGTTGAATATCAGCATGATCGCCGCCGCGTGGCTGGGAACGCCGTGGTTCAAACAGCACGGCATTGAACCGATTTATGCGATGGCAGGCGGCGTAATGCTGGGCGGTGTGCTGCAACTGGGCGCTATTTGGTGGGCGTTGGGGCGGATGGATTTAATGCCCCAAATTCGGCTCGGATGGTCGGTCATGAAAACGGCATGGGCGCAGCCGGCGACGAAAAAAATCATCAAACTCATCGGCCCCGCGTTATTGGGCGTGAGTGTGGGGCAGATTTCTTTATTGATAAATACCCAAATCGCTTCCTATTTAGCGACGGGTTCGGTAACGTGGCTGACGAACGCCAGCTTGCTGATGGAGTTTCCCACTGCCATGTTGGGCGTGGCGCTCGGTGTGGTGTTGATGCCGCAGCTTGCTGCCGCCAAAGCCGCTCAAAACCCCGAACAGTTCTCCGAAATGCTGGATTGGGGCTTGCGCTTGGTGGTGTTGATTGCGATTCCGAGCGCGGTGGCGCTGCTATTCTTCGCCCTGCCGCTGGTGAGCGTGGTGTTTCATAACGGACGTTACAGCGATGCCGATGTCGCGCAAACCGCCCACGCCGTCATGGGTTATGGCGCGGGGTTGCTGGGTTTGGTGGCGATTAAAGTGTTAGCCCCCGGGTACTTTGCCAACCACGATGTACGCACACCCGCCAAAATCGCGGTCGTGGTGCTGGTGATTACGCAGGCTTTGAACGCGATTTTTGTGCCGTTTTTAGGACACGCTGGGCTGGCATTGGCGTTGGGCTTGGGGTCGATGGTCAATGCGCTGTGGCTGTTGGTGGGCTTGCTGCGCAATAAAACCTACGTGCCACAATCGGGTTGGTGGCGGTTTGCGGCGCAGGTGCTGGTGGCGAGTATGCTGCTGGCGGGGTTTTTGCTGTGGGCGAATCAGGCTTTTCCGTGGCTCGCATTAAAATCGAACCGTTTAGAGCGCATTGCCTTGTTAATCGGCATGGTAGCTGCATCGGTAGCTCTTTATTTTGCAGCAATCCGCATTCTGGGTGTGAATTTTCGCCAGTTTTTGCGGCGTTAAATCGTCTTCGACTCAGCATGAAACTAGCATGAAGTTACCATGAAACTGTCATTAGAAACCCCCACCCCGCTCGCGTATTTTGCCAACTTGGTGGGCAGCGATTCCGATTTTCCTCTGCTGGAAGCCGCCATCAGCTTGGTGCAAGACGATACGCCCGAATTGGATATTCAAGGCGTGTTGGATGAAGTCGATCAACTGCAAGACCAACTGCGTAAAAAGATTCCCGCCGATGCCACCGATTTGCAAAAGCTGCGTTACTTGAGCCATTTTTTCTTTCATGAAAAAGGGTTTGCCGTCAATTTGAACGATTACGACAAAGCCAGCAATTACTACGTCTCCACCCTGCTGCAAACCCGCCAAGGTGCATGCGAAAGTTTGGCGGTGCTGTGGATGGAATTGGCGCAAGGGCTGGGCCTGGAAACGCGGGGGATGGAGTTTTCGGGGAGCTTTTTGCTGATGGTGAATCTGCATTACGGCGTGGCGATTATGGACCCCGCCACCGGAAAATCGTTGAGCCGCGAAGCCGTGCTGGAACGCCTCGCCCCCGAGGACAAAGATATGTCGCTCAAACGCTTCAGCCACGCGATTGAATCCGCCCGTCCGCGCCAAATCATCGCCCGTATGCTGCGGAATTTGCGCATCATTCACCACATTGAAAACGACTGGCAAAAGCTTCTTGCCGTGCAGCAACGCTTGATTGTGCTGCTGCAATAACGCCGACTCCCTTCCGAATGCCCTCTTCTTCCTCTCCCGCACGCGGTCATTTGATTGCGTTTGCGGTTTTTTCCGCCAGTTATTTTGCCCATGTGGGCTTTTTTAATCCCTACCTTTCGCTGTGGCTAAAGGAACAGGGCGTTAGCGTGGTGGATATTAGTTTTTTGGTGGCGATTCAGGCCGGAACGCGCTTGTTCGCACCCTATGTGTGGGGAACGATCAGCGACCGCACGGGCGAACGGGTGAAACTCCTGCGCATTGGCGCGGCGGTGGCATTGCTCTCGTCACTGGGATTATTCTGGAACGTGAGCAATTTGTACTGGCTGGCGGCAGTGCTGTTGGTGATGTTTACGCACACCAGTTTCATGATGTCCACCAGCGAGGCGGCGATGGCACACCTCGTCAGCACCGAAGGCGCGTTCGATGCCCGCCGTTACGGGCGCGTGCGGCTGTGGGGTTCGCTGGGTTTTTTGGTGACGGTGTTCGCGGCAGGCGGCTGGTTTGAACGCTTTGGCATCAGCGATTTTCCGATGTGGACGCTCATCAGTCTGGCGGCAGTTTTCTTTTTCGCATGGTGTTTGCCGAACCTGAAAGAAGCCCCGCATCCGCACGAGGAGCGGCCCTCGGTCATTCCGGTGTTGAAAATTCCGGCGGTGCGGTGGATTTTTGCGTCCATCTTTTTCCACGTTCTGGCGCACATGGGAATTTACGTGTTTTTCTCGCTGTACCTCGATGCGCTGGGCTATAGCAAGACGATTATTGGGCTGCTCTGGGCGCTGTCGGTGGTGGCGGAGATTGGCTGGTTTTTCACGCAAAGCCGCTGGCTACCGCTGCTGAATTTGGGTGGCTGGCTGGTGCTGTGCGCGGTGGTCACGACGGTGCGCATGGGTCTGACGGCTTCATTAGCCACATGGCTGCCCGTGTTGGTGGTGGCACAAGCCTTGCACGCGATCACGTTTGCAACCCACCATTCCGTCTGCATTGCCCTGCTCACCGAACATTTCCCCGGACGCTTACGCGGTCGCGGGCAGGCGCTTTATACCGTGATCGGCTACGGTTTTACGGGTGTTTTAGGCAG
>CALMCD010000457.1 GCA_937863075.1 uncultured Rhodoferax sp.
GAGGAAACGCCCCCTATGGAAGAAACGCCACCTATGGAATAAACTAATGGTTGGGATGAATATATTTAATCTTGTTTGCATTGCACTTGGCAAAAAGAATGGTTATGCTCCGATTGTTGCAAAGTGCATTTATGCCTATATTGATTACTACGTCATCCCAACTTTATTGCGCGGTGGTTCTATTTATTTGCCAAAAATCGGCATATTACATTCAAAGAAGATGAAAAGTCGATATGGATATGATGTTTTTACGAAGCAATATAAAAACTTCCCGCCAAGGCGTGGTGTTAAATTTTCCGCAAGCAAAAAACTAAAAGATGCAATAAATGAAGATACAGGATATAAATCATCAAGCAAAGGCGTTACGATTGACGTTATATTTGAAATTGCAGAAAGATTTGAGCTTGATATTGTTTCTGTTAAAAATATATTTGTTGAATGGGGTAATGTTCTATTTTTGGTTTTACTGCACAAAGAGCGGCTTGTTTTACCTAATATAGGCACGTTATATATTAAAAACCACTCCGCAAAACGTGTTATGAATGTTGTAAAGCATGAAGTAATGTATATGCAAGAAAGGGCGGTGGTGAATATAACAATAAAAACAGATTTGAAAAAGAAATTAAACTAGGATTTTGTTTTATGAAAAAAGCTATCATTCAATTATTGCTTATTATGGGTGGATTTGCCATCGCCGATGAATTACCGATAAATCAAAATGTAAACCAGTTGAATATCAGTAAAACTATATGCACATCTAGTTATACTAGGTTGATTAGACCATCTTCAGGAATAACTAATAAAATCAAAAAACAAATGATGATTGATGCAGGATTAAATCCGTTAAAAGCATGGCAGTACGAGCTTGACCATATTATCCCGTTGGCGATTGGTGGACACCAAAACCATCCAAGCAATTTCATGCTGCAACTGTGGGACGATGAAGAAGCCGGTGCAAAGAAAAAGGACAAGCTCGAGGTGCGCCTGCAATGCCTCGTTTGTACGGGCGCTATCGAATTACGACCCGCACAAGAGGCGATTTATGGCGACTGGCAAGCCGCGTATATTGCCTACATGGGTATTCCGTGCAAGCGCTAGAACACCAACGGGTCGTGCCGGAAGTCGATTACACGGCTCAAGCGTTCCCATGCTTCACGCACGCACTCATTGGTAGTTCGTTCGTGGTGTTGGTCGATTAGCACTATGTAGGGATCAACTCCACAAAGTCGTGCCACCAACACCGCGTAATCATCGCTCAATGTACCAGTGCCAGTGCGTATCTTGCTTACTGCTGATTGCGTCATTCCTAGCCGCTTTGCAATCCCATAGTCGGACGTGATGTTGTTTTTTGACTTTGCTAAGTCAATCCATTCATGGGCTTTCATAGGTTGGCGCTCCTCTTTACCATTAAACGCAGATTGTAAGAATCCGTTTACATTGATTCAAGGTTGAATTTCTTGTATGATACGAACCGTCAGCCCGTGATGCACACATCTAAATCCGGTCTGCTGGCGCTTCCACCTGATACGGGCTGACTCCCCTTTGGAAGTGCATAGCAACCACGCAAAGAACAAAAGGAAGCGCCAATGTCCCAGTTCAAACAAAGCACTATCGAGCAATTCGAGGCTTTTTTACGTATTCGCATGGAAGACGCAAACGTCACCATTACACGCTTGTGTGGTGTGGTGGATTTCTCGGATTCGTCTGATGAAAAAACGAATGAGTGCGAAGACGCATTTTTTCAGTTAAGCGAAACACGCTCTGCGTTAATCGCATTGGACGATTTCAAAAAATCATTGGGTGGTGGAAAAGCGTAACGTCTGGTTTCTTGCCGCTGCATTCATCGAATGTAATTTGCCACACAGCGATTACACCGAATCCCCTATTTATCAACGCCGCAATGGTTCGCTACGGATGACCATTATCAACAACGGCGCAGGGATGCCATACGGGGTTTATGCGCGGCTGCTACTCATGCACATCATGACCGATGCCACCATCAAACAAACGCCTGAAATCGACCTGCCAAAAATCAGGGCGCTTTGCCGTTTATTCAGCTTAACGTCTGGCAGTAAAGCCAATAGCCTATTATTGGACCAGATTAAACGGTTATTTGATTGCACCATTACGCTGAAATATGACGGTGAAGATGCTTTTGATTTACTGGATGGTGCAAATCTATCTAACGCATTTATGGCGCATTTATCGGAATCAGCCGTGCCAGTTGATTACGATGCTTATTCCGCCATGCGCCGTAGCATTATTTCGGGCGATTTGTTTTTGTGGTTATCCCACCGCTTGCCCCAAATCCGAAAAGACAAACCATTGGTAACTATTCCGATGGTGCGGATGAAGGAACAATTTGGGTCAAGTTATTCACGGCATATTGATTTTGTAGCGGCTTTCACCGATGCAATTAAAACCGTAAAGATATTTTATCCGGCGGCTAATGTGCAAATTAAGGGGGGTGATGTGATGCTTTATCGTTCACATCCCCATGTATTCGCGGGGCTTGAGGGAGAGCCTGCAACGGTCGCTGCTACCGCTTTAGCAGCAATTCGCAGCAATGGGAGCGTTCATCTCGCCCCCAAAGCCGCTAACCAGTAACTACATAGGTAAAGGAGCTAGTCATGGCTAATCACATTCTACCAGCGGGCGATTCGCACGGCAAAACGCTGTTCGCCGCCTTCATTATGGGCATTCTCTGCACGCTGTGCATTTACATGTATAGCACCAATAATCTAGAATTATTGGGCTTATCGCCTGAATCTAAACAAGCCAGAACGCTTGAAATAATCGTGTTGCTATTGGGGCAAACCTTCCTCGCCTTTGCCATTGGCAAGATATATCGGCATAACCTTGCATGGGCTTATAAGCTGGGTTTTATTTTGCTGATATTGTTTGTTGTGGATTTTGCATCCAGTTATCAATCACGCAATGCAATAAACCAGCATCAAACACTGGCTAAATCAGCAACCCAAGAACACGCCAAACTAATCACCGCACAAATTGGCGTATCACAAAGCGCGGCAACGGAATTAACCGATAGCGCAAAACGGCAACGGGATAATAAACTGATTACAGGCAGTGCAGCAACTGCGCAAAAAGCCGCTAAACAATCCGATATGGCGGTGGATTTAATCAAGATGCACGGTGAAACCATTAAACATATTAAGCCAACCGAGGCGGATACGTTTGGCGCGTGGACTGGCACTATTATCTTTTTTTCCATCCTTGGCTTGTATTTGCTGAACGATGCAATGTGGGCGTTTATTGGTAGTTTCATGGGTGGTCAGCCTAGCGATTCGGTTAGCCAACAAACCACCACCCGCGCCCCCGCGCCGTTGCCTGCACCTGCACCGATTGAAGAACCTATTGAACCCACGCCAAAGCCTAGCGATTCGGTTACCCCAACGCCTGCACAGCCTAGCGATTCGGCTAGCTTGGAAAAAGCCAAGGATGCCATAAAGCGCAGTTCGATGCCGTGGAAGGTTTCGCCGTTTGTCATCGCCGCGCCATTGGCAGCCGTTGCACCTATGGCAACCGCTGCACAAGCACCCGAACCACCACCAGCGCCTAGCGATTCGGTCACCCCAACGCCTGCACATCCTAGCGATTCGGTCACCCCAGAAGCAGAAGCACCAGAACCAGCAGCAAAGCCCAAGAAGGCGCGGGCTAAAAAACTGGAGGTGGTGGAAACCATCCAGTACGACACGGCAACTACGGGCGCGGCATCGCACCGATACCAACGCATTCGGCAAATGGTGAAAGACAAAAAGGTAAAACCCTACGTTACCCATGTGGCTGCCATCAAGAACGAAGCATTGAACACATACAGGGCGAAGAAATATCTACAAGCAATGGCGAATGATGGGCTGCTGTATTGGGATACGGATAAAGAGCGGTTCCGCCTCATTGAAACCGACCCCCGCCAAATTGAATTGGGAGGGCTGTAATCATGAATGAATACAAACCACCAGCGGTTTATTACAAGTCAAAATCGCTT
>CALMCD010000458.1 GCA_937863075.1 uncultured Rhodoferax sp.
CAACGCTGACTCCATCGGCATAGAGTGCTGCGATTTTTGTCGTATTAGCGGTCAATTCATCGTAGCCGATGAAGGTGTTTCCGGCTCCGGTGTATTCCAGTGCGCGATCCATTTTGAATTTTCCGGCAGCACGGCCTTTGGCTTTTTGCGCTTCCATCGCGGCGTGGAATCCGGCTTCGTCCACTTCCACGTTGCGCTCGCGGCACACGTCAGCGGATAAATCCAGCGGGAAACCGTAGGTATCGTGCAACTTGAATGCGACATCGCCGGACAACACGTTGGCATCACCTGCCAATGCGGAATCCAAAATCTCCATGCCCGTAGCGAGGGTTTCAAAGAAGCGTTCTTCTTCCACGCGCAAAATCTCGGTGATGCGGTCGGAATCGGTTGTGAGTTTCGGGTACGCCTCGCCCATCAACACCACGAGGTCTTTCACCAGCTTGTGGAAGAACGGCGTTTTTTGACCCAATTTGTAGCCGTGGCGAATCGCGCGGCGGATGATGCGGCGTTGCACGTAGCCGCGCCCTTCGTTGCTGGGGTTCACGCCGTCGCTGACCAAGAAGGCGGTGGCGCGGATGTGGTCGGCAATCACTTTCAGGGAAGGATTGGCTAAATCGGTACAACCCGTTTCCCGTGCGGCGGCTTGAATCAGGGTTTGGAACAGGTCAATATCGTAATTGCTATGCCCGTTTTGCATGATGGCCGCCAAACGCTCCAAGCCCATGCCGGTATCAACGCACGGCGCGGGCAGGGGTTTAACCGAGCCATCGGGCTGCATGTCAAACTGCATGAACACGTTGTTCCAAATTTCGATGTAACGGTCGCCATCGGCATCGGGGCTTCCGGGGGGGCCGCCGGCTACTTCTTCACCGTGGTCGTAGAAAATCTCCGAGCAAGGCCCGCAGGGGCCGGTATCCGCCATCATCCAGAAGTTATCGGACATGTATTTACCGCCCTTGTTGTCGCCAATGCGCACCACGCGCTCGGGTGGCAAGCCGATGGTTTTTGTCCAAATGTCGTAGGCTTCGTCATCGTCGATGTAAACGGTCGCCCAGAGTTTGTCGGCGGGCAGTTTGTAGACTTGGGTCAGCAATTCCCACGCCCAGACCAAGGATTCGCGCTTGAAATAATCGCCAAAGCTCCAGTTGCCCAGCATTTCAAAAAAGGTATGGTGG
>CALMCD010000459.1 GCA_937863075.1 uncultured Rhodoferax sp.
GGTATCCGAAGCCTCGGCTTCCACAGCATCAGAACCTGCTACCAAAGCACCCCGCACCTCGAAAAAGGCCGAAGCAGCAGCGGCAGCCGCCCAGCCCAGCATCATTCCATAAGCTATGCAAAAACCCCTTTCGCTCAAAGCCCGCGCCTTGCGTTTGCTCAGTACGCGGGAACATTCGCGCACCGAACTCGAACGCAAACTCGCAGTGTTTGAAGAGGTGGAGGGCGAATTGGGCAAAGCGTTGGACGCATTGCAAGCCAAGGGATTTATTAACGAGGAGCGCGTGCTGGAATCGCTCATCCACCGCCGCGCCCCCAAATTAGGGACAAACCGCATCCGCCAAGAACTAGAAAGCAAAGGGTTAGCCCCCGAAGCCATACTCAATGCAGTAGAAACCTTGCGCAGCACCGAAGTGGAACGCGCCCGCGCCGTGTGGGAAAAGAAGTTCGGCAAATCCGAAGCATCCGCCGCCCCCGCCGAACGCGCCAAGCAAATGCGCTTTCTAGCCGCACGCGGCTTTAGCGGGGATGTGATTCGGAAGGTGACCCATGAACGCTAAAGCACCATCACTTTTATTCGTTTACGGCACGCTTCGCCAAGTGGGAAATCACCCGATGCACCACTTGCTGGCGCAGCATTCCCATTGTTTGGGTGAGGCGTGGTTTCAGGGGATTTTGTACCGCGTAAGCTGGTATCCCTGCGCCATTCCTTCGGATTATCCGCACGATAAAGTGATAGGGGAGTTATACCAGTTGCACGATGCCGATTTCATTCTGAATCAATTAGATGATTACGAAGAATGCAGCGCCCATTTTCCTGTACCGCATGAATATACACGGATGAAACAAACCGTTTTTTCCTCCACATTGGGTGCGGTGGAAGCATGGGTATATATGTATAACCGCCCTATCAATGGATTAGAACGGATTTTATCGGGGGATTTTTTTACGCCCCACAGCACTTCTTAAATTTCTTGCCGCTTCCACAATGGCAAGGATCATTGCGACCGGGCAGGTTAGCGCGTTGCAGGGTGGGGACTCGCGATCCGATTTGGCTCCAAATTGCGCGTAAAT
>CALMCD010000460.1 GCA_937863075.1 uncultured Rhodoferax sp.
CCTGCTTCGGCAATTCGCGCGATTTACCGTTTTCATCAATTGCTACATAGGTTAATTTCGCTTCGGTGACTTTGATGTAACTGCCTTGGTTGAAATAACGCTCGGCAAACACCTCGACCCGCACGGTGACCGAGGTACGACCCACGCGATCAACCTTCGAGAAGAACGACAAAATATCCCCCGTGCGCACCGGATGTTTGAAGACAAATTCGTTCACCGCCACCGTCGCCATGCGCCCTTGGATGTAGCGGGCGGGCAAAATGGACGCGGCAATATCCACCTGCGCCATCACCCAGCCGCCAAAAATATCGCCATTGCCATTGCAATCTTTGGGCATGGGAACGACTTTTAGCACCAATTCGGCATCGTCTGGGAGCGTGGTTGATAAAGATGAATCGGTAAATGGAGTAGGCATAGGACAATCCGGTTAAACAAGAAATCAAAAACACCCTACTGTAACGAATGTAAAGAATTCGAGTTTTATCCTATGCGCCGATTTTCCAATCCCTCTGCTGCTTCTGCCCCTGATCCGTTTGACCGTAGCGTTCCCCGCTCGGACTGGAACACCATGCAACGCCTCTTTCCCTATCTATGGGAATACAAATGGCGGGTGGTGCTGGCACTGTGCTGCATGGTGGGCGCAAAGCTCGCCAATGTGGGCGTGCCGCTGCTGCTGAAAAATTTGGTTGATAGCATGAACATCACGCCCAACAGCCCGCAAGTGGTGCTGGTGGTTCCAGTGGCGTTGTTGCTGGCGTATGGAACGCTGCGGCTTTCCACCACCTTGCTCAACGAATTGCGCGAGCTGGTTTTTTCCAACGCCACCCAAGGCGCGGCGCGAAAAATTGCCCTGCAAACGTTTGAACACCTGCACGCCTTGAGCCTGCGCTTTCACCTAGAGCGGCAAACGGGCGGCATGACGCGCGACATCGAACGCGGTACGCGCGGCATTGAATCGCTGATTTCGTTTTCATTGTTCAACATCATCGCCACTTTCATCGAAGTGCTGCTGGTGCTGTCGATTTTGGCGGTAAAGTTTGATATTGGGTTTGCCGCCATCACGCTCACGGCACTGGCGTTTTACATTGTGTTCACGGTCAAAATCACCGAATGGCGCACCCAGTTTCGCCGCCAAGTGAACGATTTTGATTCCGCCGCCCACACCAAAGCGGTGGATTCGCTGCTGAATTATGAAACCGTCAAATACTTCAACAACGAAGCCTTTGAATCGCGCCGCTACGATGAAAACCTGCAACGCCTCCGCGCCGCGCGGCTGAAAACGCAAACCACGCTGTCGATGTTGAATGCGGGTCAGCAGCTCATCATTGCTATCGGCTTGGTCGCCATGCTGTGGCGTGCGACCCAAGGCGTGGTCGATGGGCGCATGACGCTGGGCGATTTGGTGATGGTCAATGCGTTCATGATTCAGCTTTATATTCCGCTGAATTTTCTGGGCGTGATTTACCGCGAAATCAAACAAAGCCTGACCGATTTGGACAAAATGTTCACGCTGATGGAACGCGAGCGCGAAATCGCCGATACACCCGATGCCCCACCCTTGAGCGTGGTGGAAAGCGATGCCGCGATCGTCTTTGAAAATGTCCGTTTTGCCTACGACTCCAATCGTCCGATTCTGCACGGCATCAGTTTCACCGTTCCGGCGGGTAAAACGGTGGCGGTGGTGGGTTCATCGGGCGCGGGTAAATCGACCTTGGCACGCTTGCTATTCCGGTTTTACGATGTCAGCAACCCCGAAGAAGGTGGACGCATTTTGATTGCCGGACAAGATATTAAGCAGGTCACGCAGGCGAGTTTGCGGCAAGCGATTGGCATCGTGCCGCAGGATACGGTGTTGTTTAACGATACGGTCGAATACAACATCGCCTACGGTAAGCCCGATGCTGCACACGCGCAAATCCAAGAAGCGGCACAGGCGGCGCATATTCACGATTTCATTGCCAGTACGCCCAGTGGCTACCAAACCTTGGTGGGCGAACGTGGTTTGAAATTATCGGGCGGCGAAAAGCAACGCATTGCCATCGCCCGCACGCTCTTGAAAAATCCGCCGATTTTGATTTTTGACGAAGCCACCAGCGCCCTCGATTCCGCCAACGAACGCGCGATTCAAGCCGAGCTGCAAAGCGTTGCCCAAAATAAAACCACTTTGGTGATCGCCCACCGCCTATCCACCGTAGTCGATGCCCACATGATTTTGGTGATGGAAGCCGGAAACATCATCGAACGCGGCACGCATTCCGAGCTACTGGCACAGCAAGGCAAATACGCCCAGATGTGGGCGTTGCAGCAGGCGGGGGAGTGATTGAAATTAAAAACCAGCGGCGGCGGCTTGTGCTAATAAACCATCGGTTGTTCCAGCCAATGCCAAGGGCTAACCGTTTAAGCTATAAACAATCAAGCCATCCAATACCAGCAAGCACGATTTACTGGCAGGGTAATAACGGCCATAGCTACCCGGAACACCGGCCGGGCAAGTAGGGTTCATGGTGGAAGGTGTGGGTGTTCCCAAAGTACCACCCGTTAAGACTTCTGCCCATTGAAAAATACGGTCTGCCGCCGTAATCTGATGGGCTGGTACACCGCTCCCCATTGGAAGTTTCATAAAACTAACCTCGGCTTGTCGGGTGATGTTGCTCTTGCCATCCGAAACCTCAACCGTCAGTGAATGCTCCCCTGCTGGCAAACCTCCCACGCTAGCGAACAAGGAATGCGTGCCATTCTTTAAACCTTGGGCGGTGGTGATAACGGTTGAACCCGCACGTACTGTTACCGACATGGCATCTCCATCCGCATCGTTCAACGCCAATGTCAGCGGCAAAATGTACTGGGACATGGGAGTCGAACGAAGTTCCGTGCGCCCCACATAAAAATGCCGTGGAGTCGGAAACTCCAATGGATCAATGCGCAGGTAACGAATCTGGCCCGTCCAAGTGCGGGTGGAAGCGGGTTCATAGACCACCTTACTCATATCCAGCCAATAACGTTGTAAACCGGGCATGAGAACAATATCGTCCGTAGTGAGACCCGGATCCGTATCATCTTTTTTCCATGCCACACGCCCTACCGCGCCTTTGGTGAGTTCATCTTGGCTCGCGGCATCCATCGGCACATACAGATCAAACCCTAACCAGCGGTAGGTATCTGCCGCAATCGGCTTGGTATTTTCTTGAAAGACCAAAAAAGCTTGGGGGTCGCCCTCGGTATGTCCCGGTGCTGCGGGGAGTGAACTGGCGTGGAAAAATTGTCCCGTCGCATTGATCTCAGGAATTTGTGTCACATATTCCCAACCTGCCAAATTGCTCAATGTTGGTTGTTTTACCTGATCTTTATTCAAAAGCCACGATTTACCTTGTTCTACCAAGGCGTAATCGTCTCCGGTCGTGAATCCGGGTGACACAATTTGAACTGTGGGTCGGGCATTGATAACGAGGGGTTGGCTGTTAAAAGTGATCGTTTCTTGCGCCCCACTGGTCGTGGTGAGCGTGACACCATGCAAGGTAAAGGCGAAGCCTCCTGCGGCATTCGGGCCATTCAAGGGATCAATGCGCAAGGCTTTTACGAGTCCTTGCCAGTTCGCCGAATTGCCTAAGTCAATGCGGTACGTTTTACGCCCTTGCTGCACGGGGGTAAAGGCACTGGGGTGGCGTACCGTGGCGGGTGCATCCCCCCACCACACGACCAAACCCGATTCTTGGTCGGGTACATTGGTTAAAGTCATATCAATAGCGATATGACGGTATTTACTGGCATCAATTGGACGAAGATTAGGGACATCCAACAAAATAAAAGGATCGGGATTATTGGTAGATGCCGTGAGTCCTTTACTGTCCACGCTCACCACATTGATGCCACTGGTCACCAGCGTATCGGATAAGACACTGAAATCCCATGCTTTACCACGCTGGGTTAAACCGTAATCGACATCGGCAAAAGGTGCGATTTGGTAGCTTCCAGCGGGCAAACGGGCAACAGAAACCATGCCCGAAGCAGCAGGTAAAACCGTGGTGACGGGATTGGTCGATCCGGTTGGCAGCACCTGTGCCAATACATGGGTTTTTCCCGATGGGATGGTGATGGATGCCGATGCACTCTTATCGTGATACAACCTTGCCCAATCCATCTTGAAAGGGACAGCACATCCTACACAAGGATCAATGCGCAAACCAAATAATTCACCCGCCCATGCACTGCCTTTAGAAGGAGTCAACGCGGCAAGGTCAAAATCATACAAATGCCACCCCGGATAAACAGGGAATAACGCGCTTTCGGAATACGCTGCATCAAATGCCGCCACCGTGCTACCACCCTTGTGCCACACCAAGCGCCCATTGCTGCTTCCGGGTAAGGTAGATTCCGGCAACCACATTAAGAACGATAAGCGGGTGTAGGTGTTGGCATCAATCGGTGCTTGTGCCAAATTTTGGGGAACAAAAGCCGATGGAATAGGGGGAAACTGCAACCAAAAATGCGGATCGCTATCACGCGGGGTGGCATTCATCACACCATTGCTGACGGTTGCTGCCGCTAAATTGTGCGTCCACAACAAGGGAAAAACATCCGATTGGCTCGCCATATCCCATGCGTTGTGCAGTTTTTGGGTTGCGTGGTCAGCACCTTCAGGAACCATTTGTGCCTGAGCCTGCATTGCAACCGCACAAACTCCTACCCCTAAAACCTGAAGTGCAACCGCAAGCGACCGCCGAGGAAATGCTGGAAAAAATGGCATACTGGATATTCCTTGAATATAAATGAATGATGGTGCAAAAAACCATTCTATCCAGTAAAAACCACTTAAATCGCCACCATTTCCCGCACACCCTTGGTTTCCATTTCATGCCCTTTGCCTTGGGCGATGACGGCTCCGCGTTCCATGACGATGTATTGGTCGGCGAGTTCTTCGGCAAAATCGTAATACTGTTCGACCAGCACAATCGCCATATTGCCGCGATTCGCCAGCATCCGAATTACGCGCCCGATGTCCTTGATGATGCTCGGTTGAATGCCCTCGGTCGGCTCGTCCAAAATCAGCACTTGTGGCTGCGGCGCGAGTGCGCGGGCGATTGCCAATTGCTGCTGCTGACCGCCGGATAAATCGCCGCCACGCCGTTGCAGCATTTGCTTCAGCACGGGGAATAAATCGAATAATTCAGACGGAATGGGGGTCGATGCGCTTTTGTACGCCAAGCCCATGCGCAGATTTTCTTCGACCGTTAGACGGGCAAAAATCTCGCGTCCCTGTGGCACAAAGCCAATGCCGGCGCGGGCGCGTTCAAAGGGCGTATCGTTGTGAATGGCTTTGCCATTGAGTTCGATGCTCCCATTTTTGATAGCAATCAAGCCCATCATGCTTTTCAGCAGCGTGGTTTTGCCCACGCCGTTGCGCCCTAAAATCACGGTGACTTCGCCCTTTTTCGCTTCCAAACTCACGTCACGCAAAATGTGGGAGCCGCCGTAGTATTGGTTGATATTTTTGACGTTCAGCATTCGTGATTCCTTTGTGATTCTTTTATCGCCCCAAATACACTTCAATCACGCGCTCATCGGCTTGCACTTGGTCGAGCGTGCCTTGTGCCAACACCGAACCGTCGCACAACACGGTCACAATTTCGCTAATCGTGCGGATAAAACCCATATCGTGTTCCACCACCATCAATGAATGTTTGCCTTTGAGCGATAAAAACAACTCTGCCGTGCGCTCGGTTTCATGATCGGTCATGCCGGCTACGGGTTCATCCAGCAGCAGCAGTTTGGGGTCTTGCATCAGCAGCATCCCAATTTCTAACCATTGCTTTTGCCCGTGGCTTAATAATCCGGCTTGGCGGCTAACGTGTTCCGATAGATGAATGGTTTGCAGCACCTCGGACAGCTTATCGCTTTGCGCCGAATCCAGCTTGAAGAAGAGCGATGATTTCACCGATTTATTGGTTTTGAGCGCCAATTCCAGATTTTCAAACACGCTCAAATTTTCAAATACGGTAGGTTTTTGGAATTTACGCCCAATGCCCATTTGCGCGATTTGGGGTTCTTTGTAGCGCAATAAATCAATTGTGCTGCCGAAAAAAACCGTGCCGGAATCGGGTCGGGTTTTTCCGGTGATGATGTCCATCATCGTGGTTTTACCCGCACCGTTGGGGCCGATGATGCAGCGCAATTCACCGGGGGCGATGTCGAGGGAAAGATTGTTAATCGCTTTGAAACCATCAAAGCTCACGCTGACATCTTCCAAATACAAAATCCGCCCGTGCGTTACGTCCACTTCGCCGGATGCCAAAGCGACGCGGGAGAAACCTTCCCCGCCCGCCGATGCGGAAGTGTTGGAGGCAGCGGCTTCCAGTGTCTCGCGGCGTTTTGCGCCAGCTTCCATCAATTCGGGGGTCATGGTTTTTTAGCCCTTAACTTTTTCACCAAACCCACCACGCCTTCGGGCAGGTAGAGCGTCACGACAATGAACAATGCACCCAAAAAGTACAACCAAAATTCCGGGTAGGCCACCGTCAGCCAGCTTTTTGCGCCGTTCACCAAGAATGCGCCCACAATCGGCCCGACCAGCGTGGCACGACCGCCCACCGCAGCCCACACCGCAATTTCAATCGAATTGGCTGGACTCATTTCGCTGGGGTTGATGATGCCCACTTGCGGCACATACAACGCACCCGCCACACCGCACATGATGGCAGAAATCACCCAAATCGCTAACTTGTAGCCCACGGGTGAATAGCCGCAGAACATCACGCGCGATTCGGCATCACGCACCGCTTGCAGCACGCGCCCAAACTTGCTTTTCACGATGTAACGCGCCATCAGGAAAAAGCCCAGCAGCGTGAAACCCGTCAATACAAAGAGCGCCATGCGGGTGGAAGGAAGTGCAATGGGAATTCCCGCAAGGCGCTTGAAATCGGTAAAGCCGTTGTTGCCGCCAAAACCCGTTTCGTTACGGAAGAACAGCAACATCGCCGCAAAGGTCATCGCTTGGGTGATGATGGAAAAGTACACCCCCTTGATGCGCGACGAAAACGCAAAGTAGCCAAACACCAGAGCCACCAGCCCCGGAACCGCCACAATCAAAATCAGGGTGGCGATGAAACTATCGCTCAACGCCCAGTGCCACGGTAATTCTTTCCAGTCCAAAAACACCATGAAGTCGGGGAGCTTGCTGGCGTAATTGCCATCGCTACCGATTTGGCGCATCAAATACATTCCCATCGCGTAGCCGCCCAGCGCGAAGAACAGGCCGTGACCCAAACTCAAGATTCCGGTATAGCCCCAGATTAAATCCATCGCCAGCGCACAAATCGCGTAGCACATGATTTTGGCGCACAGCCCGACGGCGTAATCGCTTAAATGAAAAATGCTATCGGCGGGAACGAGTAAGTTCAACACCGGAACCACCACCGAAATGACCAGCAACGCGCTGATCCACGCCGTCCAAGCAGTGCGATTCATGAACATCATGCTTCACGTCCTTTCATGGCAAAAATACCTTGGGGGCGTTTTTGGATAAAGATGATGATAAAAATCAACACGGCAATCTTGGCGAGTACAGCACCTGCCCAGCCTTCAAGGAACTTGGACAAAATGCCCAGCCCCAGACCGGCAAGCACCGTACCCGCCAGTTGCCCCACACCACCTAACACCACGACCATAAACGAATCCACAATGTAGCCCTGACCCAAATCCGGCCCTACATTGCCAATTTGACTCAAGGCACACCCCGCCAACCCCGCAATGCCCGAACCCAGCGCGAAGGCGTAGGTATCAATCCGCTGCGTATTCACGCCCATGCAGCTTGCAATCGGGCGGTTTTGCGTCACGGCGCGTACAAACAAACCGAGCCGCGTTTTGCCAATCAAAAACGCCACCCCGCCCAGCACCGCAAAGGCAAACGCCACGATGATGATGCGGTTGTACGGCAACGATAAATTCCCCATGAGCTGAAAGCCGCCGCTCATCCACGATGGGTTTTCTACGCCCACGTTTTGCGCACCAAATACGGTACGCACCAACTGCATCAGCACCAAACTAATGCCCCAAGTCGCCAACAAGGTTTCCAGCGGGCGACCGTAGAGGAAACGCAGCACGGTGCGTTCCATCAAAAATCCGGTGAACGCCGCCGCCATGAATGCAACGGGCAACGCCGCCAATAAATACCAATCGAACGCGCCCACTGGCAGGTATTTTTGAAACACACCTTGCACCACGTAGGTGGCATACGCGCCCATCATCATGAGTTCGCCGTGCGCCATGTTGATAACGCCCATCAGCCCGTAGGTAATCGCCAAACCCAGCGCGGCGAGCAGCAAAATCGAACCCAAACTGATCCCGCTAAACAACGCCCCCAAACGATCCCCCCATGCGAGGCGGGATTCCACCGTGCGCAAGGATTTTTCCAAAGTGGCTTTGACTTTGGGGTCGGTTTCAACTTGCAGCCGTTCTAACAACAGCGTTTTGGTAGCGGCTTGGGAACTGGCTTCCAATAATTGCGCCGCTTCCAAGCGACGCGGCACATCGGCACTGCCCAGCATGGCAGCGGCACGCAATGCGCCCAGACGTTCTTTCAAATCCGATTCTTGTTCGGCGCTATAGGCCTTATCCAGCAACGGAAGCTGGGATTCATCGACACTACCTTGCAACGTAGCCAGCGCTTCACGCCGCACGGTAGCATCGGGGGAAAGGAGGCGGATACTCGCCAGTGCTGCATCCAAAGCACCGCGCATCCGGTTGTTGTTCATCACATCCTGTGCCGAATCGGGGACGGCAACCGCCGCACCCGTCACCGGATCAACACCCTTGCCATCGACCAGCATGACGGGTGTTTCGTGGTTATCGCCCACCAATTTCACCGCGTCTTCCGACAGGGCTTGGATGAAGGCAATGGTCTTTTCATCGGCTTGGGCGAGGGCGCTGCGCAAGGCTTCAATCCGCGCATCGCCTTCGCCCACGGTAATGCCTTTTGCCTCGCTCACGCTTAGTGCATAAGCATTGCTAGCCACCAAGAAGATAGCAATCCACGAGAATATTTTGAACAACATATTGCATCTATTCAAGAAACCACCCCTAACCCCTCCTTTCAAAGGAGGGGAATTAACAACCAGCATTCACCCCCTCCTTTGAAAGGAGGGGGCAAGGGGGTGGTCTTATTTTTTCGCGGGTTCATCGGGCTTCTTGTCGTTGCCTTCGATGTACGGCGACCACGGTTTGGCTTTCACGGGTGCGGGTGTTTTCCACACGACATTGAATTGACCGTCGGCTTTGATCTCGCCAATGAATACGGATTTGTGCAGATGGTGATTTTTCTCATCCATCTTGCTGGTGATGCCCGAAGGTGCAGTGAACGTTTGACCTGCCATTGCTGCAATCACTTTATCCACATCGGTCGATTTGGCTTTTTCAACCGCTTGTTTCCACATATTGATGCCGATGTAGGTGGCTTCCATCGGATCGTTGGTCAAAGGTTTGTCTTTGTGACCGGGGATGTTTTTGGCTTTGGCGTAAGCCGCCCATTTTTTGATGAAAGCAGCATTGGTGGGATTTTTGATGGATTGGAAGTAGTTCCAAGCCGCCAAATGGCCGACCAGCGGTTTGGTATCCACGCCGCGCAATTCTTCTTCACCCACCGAGAACGCAACCACGGGAACGTCTTTCGCTTTCAAGCCCGCGTTGCCCAATTCTTTGTAGAAAGGCACATTGGAATCACCGTTGATGGTCGAAACCACCGCCGTTTTTCCACCTGCGGAGAATTTTTTGATGTCGGCTACGATGGTTTGGTAATCGCTGTGACCGAAGGGCGTGTATTTTTCGTCGATGTCTTTATCGGCAACGCCTTTGGATTTCAAATACGCGCGGAGGATTTTGTTGGTGGTGCGGGGATACACGTAATCCGTTCCCAACAGAACCCAGCGTTTGGCTGCGCCACCGTCTTTGCTCATCAAATAATCGACAGCGGGAATCGCTTGTTGATTCGGTGCTGCGCCGGTGTAGAACACGTTTTTCGACAGCTCTTCGCCTTCGTATTGCACGGGGTAGAACAGCAAGCCGTTCATTTCTTCCACGACGGGCAACACGGATTTACGGGATACGGAAGTCCAGCAACCGAAAATCACGGAAACTTTATCTTGACCCAAGAGCTGCTTGGTTTTTTCTGCAAACAAAGGCCAGTTGGAAGCCGGATCAACAATGACGGGTTCCAATTTTTTACCCAACACGCCGCCTTTGGCATTGATTTCGTCAATCGCCATGAGAACGGTATCTTTCAACACGGTTTCGGAAATCGCCATGGTTCCCGATAGGCTGTGCAACACACCCACTTTGATGGTGTCCGCAGCGTGTGCAGGAATAACAGAGAGTGCGGACAGAGCCACAGCAGCGGAAAGTGCTTTGAGGGTAAATCGACGTTGCATCAGAAAATCTCCAAACAAAACCAAAAGGAATCAAACCAGAAGGGAACCACCCAACAACAGGCGGCTGCCGAGACTTTCGCAAATAGCGTGCCAACTTGGGAAAAACCCTCGCTTTCCGTTTATTTCGGTATATTTCTTGCTTAAAAATCACCAAAGAGAAAGTGGAAGCTACCGACTATGGAACTCACCCCCCGCGAAAAAGACAAACTCCTGATCTTCACCGCAGCCCTGTTAGCCGAGCGGCGCAAGGCACGCGGATTGAAGCTGAATTACCCCGAATCCATCGCCCTGATTAGTGCGGCGGTGATGGAAGGCGCACGCGATGGCAAGACCGTCGCCCAACTGATGAGCGAAGGGCGCACGGTGCTATCGCGCTCGGACGTGATGGAAGGCATTCCCGAAATGATCCCTGATATTCAAGTCGAAGCCACCTTCCCCGATGGCACCAAACTGGTGACCGTGCATCAACCCATCGTTTAAAACCATCGACATGAAGCAAAATACTATGAAAAAAATAGCTACTTATGCAGGACTGGCGTGCGTTACAGCCGTTTCTGGTATCAATCCTTGTTTCGCCCACGAAGGGCATGGCATGGCGAGTGCATCGCACTGGCACGCTACCGACGCGCTGGGTTTTATCGCTTTTGGTGCAGCGGTGGTGCTGGCGGTGTGGTTTTCCGGTAGAGGCAAATAAGCCATGACCACCGCCCTAATCCCGGGTGAAATCCTCACCGACGACGGCGAACACGCCCTCAACACGCAGCGCCGAACCTGCACCATCATCGTGCAAAACACCTCCGACCGCCCCGTACAGGTAGGTTCGCACTACCATTTTGCGGAAACCAACGGCGCGTTGCAGTTTGACCGCAGCACGGCACACGGAATGCGGCTGAACATTCCATCGGGCTCGGCGGTGCGCTTTGAACCCGGGCAGCAGCGCACCGTGGAATTGGTCGATTTGGGCGGAGACCGTATCGTTTACGGGTTTCGTGGGTTGGTACAAGGGAATTTGCAGGGGAATTGATAGAACCCTAAACCTTAAACACCTTCATGACTTCATCGCCTAGGTGGTTGATAACCTTCACTGCGATGCGTCCACTGTGGGGTTTGGGGAAAGGGCGCGATGTATCGCTGTTCAGCGAATCCCATGCTTCTTGGTTGATTTCTGCTTTGAGCGTGGTTTTTAACGCTTTATACGGATCATTTGCACCCAAAAAATACGCATGGCGCACGAAGAAACTTTCCTCATCGTAATCGGTATCCACAAACCAGCAGGCAATGCCATCCGCACCATCGCTGCGCACTTCGCCTGTGCTGGGGTCAAATACATCCACACCATTGACTTTGACTTGAATGCAATCCTTATCATCTGCACTGGGCAAAATGGTAATGTCGGGTGCGCCAAAAATCACAAATAAATTGCCTTTACCCGTATTCTTTAAGTCTTCTGCCATGTGCAAATCGGCATTCATACGGGCTTTAAGAACGGGAATACGTCCAAGTTTATCGAATTCGTTGGAATGGGCATCGTAATTAAAAGCGCACGCTACCAATACATCAAATCCCCCATCGCCGGCTTCACGCGCTGCGCTCACTAAATCGGGGCGGGATACCGTTCCAAATTCTGGCCCGATAAAAATAGCCGCCCGCTTTTTCGTTTCGCCTTCTTGATAAGAGCCTTCCGCACACACATAATTTCCCGGCCAAGGCGTGAGTGCGGTAAAACTAATGCGATCTTGTTTATGCGCTTGTTGCACGCCAGCGGTACGCAGATTTTCCAAAATAATGGCGGCAAAATCGCGCACACTGGTTCCCTGCCCCACTTCCATTTCTGCGGCGGTGGATTTGGATTGACTACCGTCGATTATTTCATCGTTTTCATCTACTGCCAAAATACGATGGGGTGATAAACTTTCCACCGTAAATGCTCCGGCTACGCGCACTTTCTTTTTATCTTCTTGCGGTTTATCGTAGAGATTTTCAAAATCGGCTTTCGCGGCAATAGAAGCATCTATTTCTTTTTGTCGTGCTATCCGTTCTTGCCACCATTGGGCGTGCAGTTTTT
The DNA here is from genome assembly GCA_937863075.1 of uncultured Rhodoferax sp. Classification (GTDB taxonomy): domain Bacteria; phylum Pseudomonadota; class Gammaproteobacteria; order Burkholderiales; family Burkholderiaceae_C; genus Allorhodoferax. Next base: position 12,481 of record CALMCD010000460.1, read on the forward strand.
TCGCTTTATCATTCCATTGCAAATTATATTCACGCGGAATTTCCCATTCTTGCCAATTTTTACCCAATTCAGAATTAAGCTGGGTTCTGAGCGGTTCTAATAGGGTTTGGAATTTATCCCAAATCACATCAATCTCGGTATTATTGGCGATAGATTTTAATGTAATATGCGGCACACGCTCATAAATAAAGCCATGCGCTAAATTATTATTTATTTTATCCGCTAATTGATAATAAGGATACCGTGCGCCCATAATACGAGCGCGAGCCAATGCCAATGCCACGCGCGAAGTATCAATCGTAATCCACCGCCTTCCCCACTGCTCGGCTACATAAGCGGTTGTTCCACTGCCACAAGTCGGGTCTAAAACCAAATCTCCGGGATCGGTGGTCATTAAAATGCAGCGTTCAACCATTCGCGTTGAAGTTTGCACAACATAAATCATATTTGCTGCACCACCTAAGTCTATCCAAAGATTAGACATAGGCTTTACTGGGTAATCTTGAAAAAATCGCTTGTAGCGTATCGAATTTGTGAGACTGGTAATTCGTTTAGCTTTTGTTAAACGCGACATTCCTACATCATGTGTTTTCCAATGGTCATTTATTCCTGTTTTATAAATTTTTCCCTCAAAGAAGAATGGGTGCTCATTTCCATCTGAATTACCAGAAGATTTAATTGGATCAGGTGAAAAATCATCTTCCTTTCTCTCTTCACGCTCATTATATATAGCTCTAAATTTTGTTAATTCTTTTTTCTTGCCATACCAAATAATAATATCTGCAACATTTCCAATAAAATTACCTACTTGTCCTCCAGTTTTTGAAACAAAAATTTCACTAACAAAATTCTCATCGCCAAAAACTTCATCCATTACCGCCCGAACCCGATGCACATTTTCATCCCCAATTTGAACAAAAATAGAACCCGATTCGGTTAATAAATCACGGGCTACCGTTAAACGGTCACGTAAATAGGATAAATAGGAATGAATGCCATCGCGCCATGTATCACGAAAGGCTTTTACTTGTTCAGGTTCGCGGGTGATATGGCTGGTATTTCCATCTTTGACATCGCGGCTGGTGGTACTCCATTGAAAATTACTATTGAATTTAATACCATAAGGCGGATCAAAATAAATACATTGGACTTTGCCACGCAAACCCTCGCGCTCGGCAAGGCTTGCCATAACCGATAGGCTATCGCCCAAAATCATGCGATTGGCCCAGTGCGCATCGTGCTGATAAAACTCAGTTTTCGCGTTTTCATTGGGTAAACCATTGAAATCGGCAAACATATCCGCCATAAAACCTTGCTGCGACGGAGCGGCTTGGGCTTTGGTGGCATCGGTTTGACGCTTCAAATCATCAATCAACACACGGGGATGAACTTTTTCTTGAATGTAAAGCGGTGGTGCATGAACGACCAAATCACTCCAATCCCGAACATCTTTACCCCGCCAAACAAGCTGGGGGTCAAGGTCTTGATTGCGGCGTTCATATGCCACGCGAATGGGGGTTTTATCTTCTTCGCGCATGATGCTTTGGCATTCCGCCGTAGGAATGTTCTTGCGCGTAGCATCATCATGCTTGTGGGATTCCACTTGCAGGGGGGGTTTGGGGGTTCTGGTTGCCATGATATTGCTTTATTCCCAAGCGCAATGCGGGTTAGAAATAGAAAAGCCCCAAGGGTTCGGCACACTCTCAAAATGGTAGAGAGGGCTTACTGCCAAGGGGCGGATGTGGATGTTATTGTATTTTTTCATCTTACGTGAGACTAACTTGACTGACAAATTTCTGACAATTAGTGACTGAAGCGTGAAGTTTATTAGCCATTATTTTGGAAATTCACCATCTGCTCAAATGCCCGCTCCATTGTTTGCCTAAAGTCATCCTGCATCGGATAAACATCGGCAAATTCCACAAATGCCCAACGACCATGCGTCCCCAAGGCGTTCACGCTGGGGAGCCAATACACCTGCATGGTTTCTTTTTTCACTTTGGCATCTTCCCCGCGATAGCCCTTGATTTCAACGATAAGGTTCAAGGGATTTTCTATACCCTGCCCATCATCCACCCGCACAATGAAATCGGGACGGTAATGACGCAATGCACCCGCCATAAGGTAAGGCACTTCAAAACCGAGATTATGATTTTTGACATACGCCAATACGCGCGGATGGGATTCGGCTATGCGGCAAAACTCGGCCTCCCAATCACTATCGGTAATAATCCAATTGAGTTGGCATTTAGGGCAACCCGTGCTGCTGCCATCGGTATTCCAGCGGGTGGTTTTAGAGGTGTTGAAATTAACGTGTCGGGTACTTCCAACGGGGTTATAGGGATCGAATAAAGCACGAATGCTGCTATTCCCTTTTTCAATATGGGAGCGGTTTATTGCAGTGGTAATTTTTTCGCACGCTCTATCCGCCAATATCGGATACAACAGCAAAGCGGGATAGGTTTCACCCTGACAAATCAGATATTCATCCAACCACGTTTTAACGATGCGTTGAAGTTGCCCAAAAAGGTGTAATTTAAGGTTACCATCCGGGTCACGGTAATGCTTTTCTAGCAGATGTTTGGTCAAGTGCATTGCCAAAGTAGCTTGGCGTATTTCTGCTAAATGGTATAAATTCAAATCCACACCTTCACCAATAATGCCAGCGTTATGGGTGACAGAAGGCCCTACGATTTCAGGTGTAAGCAGCAAACCCGAATCTTCGGTAAATTGCGCATGAATTTTCTCTTGGGGTAATTCCACACGATAACCTTGTATGCGCGGAAAACGAATTTCGAGCGCATCACGTTCGGGTTTAACGGCACGCACATGGATAGTCTCACTCGGCTTTTGGGGCGGTGCAACCACGGGTTCCGCATTGAAATTGAAAGGGATTCCCAATACATCGGCATATTCCACATTGAATAAACCTTGTTCATTGAGTTCGTAAGATTGGCGACGCAATGCCCTGCCGATAACTTGCTCACACAATAATTGGGTTCCAAAGGCACGCACACCGAGTACATGGGTTACGGTGTTCGCATCCCACCCTTCGGTGAGCATGGAAACAGAAACCACACAGCGCACCGATTCGCCCAATTTTCCTACTTTACCGACAGTATTCATCACTTCGCGCAGAATAGCGGCATCGTCTAGGGTTTTACCAGCACGCAAATCATCGGCAAGTTTACCGCCACGTTCCAATATCTCACGGCGAAATTGGGCAATTTCATCGGCAGCAATATGGCGAAAATTATCATCCAATGCCTCGCCGGATTCGAGTTGCTTGCTATCAATCAACAGCGTGCGCGGGCGTGCAATAGGATTACCATGTTCATCAAAATTACGAAATAACGCCAATCGCCCATTTTCTAAACGAGCAGTTCCATCCGTATTTTCACGATAAAAGCCTGATATGTATTCATACACCAATTTGGATGTAGAGGTATTGTTACACACCACAATAAAACAGGGGGGAACACCAATCCCTTCTTGCTGCCACAACGCAAACGTCTTTTTATAATGACCATAAAGCGCTTCAATTGCCGTTTGCAAACGTGCAGGAATTTTGAATGGGTCTAAACCTTCGGTTTTACCACGCCCTTTTTTTGGCATTTCTTTGCGAATGTTTTCCCATAGGTTGCGAAAAAGCGGTAAATCATCTTTGGTTGATCCGGGTAAATTGTCGGCAACGGGAACGCGTGGCAATTTGACAATGCCGCATTCAATCGCGTCCATCAATGAGAAATCGCTCATCGTCCAAGGGAAAAGCGTACCTTCCACATAACCCGAACCCCGTAAAAAGAAAGGGGTTGCGGATAAATCCATCACCTTGATGATGCCAATTTTGCGACCAACGGCTTCTAAGCCCGCAATCCACAACCGCGCAGTGGCATTATTTTCTTCTGCCTCTTTTTTATCATCTCCCACCAAGCCACCGTTATCAATATCGGCTTTGGGCTTTTCGCGGTAGCAGTGGTGGGCTTCATCGTTCATCACCATGACGCTGGATAGCCCCATCAATTCCGGCATCACCCGTTGCAGCATCTGCCCTTCGGTTTCTCGCGTATCCAAAGCCTCTCCACGCCGCCCTTGCAACAACAAACGCCCACCTTTGGATAATTCCATGCGTTCACGCAGTTTGAAGGAATGGTAGTTGGTGATAACGATTTTGGCTTTACCGAGATCGGTCAACATATCGGTAGGAACCAATTCCCGATGGGCGTAGTAGCTATCGGGATCATGGGGTTGTAGAACCCTCAAACGATCTTTAATCGTGAGTCCGGGCGCAACCACCAAAAAGCCGCGTGTGAATTTTTTGCTCGCCGGATGTCGAACCGCGTTGAGGGTTTGCCACGCAATAATCATTGCCATCACCGTGGTTTTACCTGCCCCTGTTGCCAATTTAAGCGCGATACGCATCAGGTCGGGGTTGGCTTCTTCGTTGGCACTCTCTAGGTGTTGAATAAAATGCGCCGCACTTTTCCCTAAATGGGGTGCTACTTCGGTCAACCAGATAATCGTTTCTACCGCTTCAAGCTGGCAAAAGAAAGGACGCACTCCGCTAAACGGGTGATTGCGCCAATGTTGTAATAAGCGTGCCGTTTCTGGCGTGACGCGCCAGTGTGCTGAATCTCGCAAATCTCTCCATTTATCTACCTCAGCACGCACTCCATTGATGATAGAAGAATGGTATTGCTGCTCTTTGGTAGATAACTGACTATCAAACAATAAGTTATCTTGCTCAAGCAGCACCCCTTTTTGTTTTTTTGGCTTGGGTATCGGGGTAATAAATTCTGCCTTACGGCGAGTTTCAACAATGCGCCGTGTAGGTTGCCCATTGTCATCCAGCTCCCAATGCTGATGGGGATACGCATAAGGTGAATTCAGAATAGGATTTTGAAAAAATAAATGGCTCATAAGTACGAATCAGTATAGAAGAGAATTTTCATAGACATACCTGTTATACAGGCACATTCTTTGCTTAAATTTTCTTTATCAATTCATGAAGGAGCGCCTGATGGCAACCATCAACCGCCGCGCGTATGCGGAGATTTTCGGCCCTACGGTGGGCGACCGCGTGCGTCTTGCGGATACCAATTTATTGATTGAAGTCGAAAAAGATTTCACCCTTGCTGCTGGTAGTTATGGCGAGGAAGTCAAATTCGGGGGCGGCAAAACGATTCGGGACGGCATGGCGCAAAGCCAGCGCACGCGCGACCAAGGCGCGGTCGATTGTGTGATGACCAACGCGCTGATCCTCGACCACTGGGGCATCGTCAAGGCCGATATTGGGTTGAAAAACGGGCGCATCGTCGCCATTGGCAAAGCAGGCAACCCCGATACCCAATCGGGCGTGGACATCATCATCGGGGCGGGAACGGAGATTATTAGCTGCGAAGGCAATATCGTCACGGCGGGCGGGATTGATTGCCATATCCACTTTATTTGTCCGCAGCAAATCGAAGAAGCCCTCGCCAGCGGCGTGACCACCATGATGGGCGGCGGCACGGGGCCAGCGACCGGAACGTTCGCCACTACTTGCACACCGGGCGCGTGGAATATCGAACGGATGCTGCAATCCGCCGATGCCTTCCCCATGAACATCGGTTTCTTTGGCAAAGGCAATGCGAGTTTGCCGGATGCGTTGCACGAGCAAATCAACGCCGGCGTTATCGGACTCAAACTGCACGAAGATTGGGGTACGACCCCCGCCGCCATCAGCAACTGCTTGGATGTGGCGGAGGAGCAAGATGTGCAAGTCGCCATTCACTCGGATACGCTGAATGAAAGCGGCTTTGTCGAAAACACCATCGCCGCGACCAAGGGGCGGACGCTGTGCGCGTTCCACACCGAAGGCGCGGGCGGTGGACACGCGCCGGATATTTTGAAGGTGGTCGGGCAAGCGAATTTTCTGCCCAGTTCCACCAACCCGACCATGCCCTACACCCGCAATACGCTGGATGAACACGTCGATATGCTGATGGTATGCCACCATTTGGACGCAGGCATTGCCGAAGATTTGGCGTTTGCCGAAAGCCGTATCCGCAAAGAAACCATCGCCGCCGAGGATGTGTTGCACGATTTGGGTGCAATCAGCATGATGAGCAGCGACAGCCAAGCGATGGGGCGCGTGGGCGAAGTGATTATTCGCACTTGGCAAACCGCCGACAAAATGAAAGCACAACGCGGTACGCTGCCTGAAGATTCCAGCCGCAACGACAATTTCCGCGCCAAGCGTTACATCGCCAAATACACCATCAACCCCGCGATTGCGCACGGTATTAGCCATGAAGTCGGTAGCGTGGAAGTCGGCAAATGGGCGGATTTGGTGGTGTGGAAACCGGCGTTCTTTGGCGTGAAACCCGCGCTGGTGTTGAAAGGCGGATTCATCGCGCTCGCTGCAATGGGCGACCCCAGCGCCAGCATCCCCACACCGCAGCCCGTGCATTACCGCCCGATGTTTGGCGCGTATGGCGGGGCGTTGGCGAGGGGTTCGATCACGTTTATCTCCCAAGCCGGACAAAACGCGGGCATTGGCGAATCGTTTGGTTTACAGAAAAACTTGAGTGCGGTGCGCAATACCCGCAGTATTCAAAAGCAGCACATGGTGCATAACCACTATCTGCCCACGATGGAGATTGACGCGCAAACCTACAGCGTCCGCGCCGATGGCATCTTGCTAACCTGCGAAGCTGCGGTAAAGTTACCGATGACGCAACGTTATTTTTTATTTTGAATATGGTTTCGCAGCCAAGGGGCGAAGTCACTTTCATCCCATTCTCCTGCTGCTACGTGGAGCATGGTGATGACGCACTCGGCATCGCTCGCTACCAATTCAAAGCCGTTTAATGCCAAAAATAACTCGACTGCCACAAATGCCGTGCGCTTGTTCCCGTCAGAAAATGGGTGATTGCGTGCAATTCCAACGCCATACGCCGCTGCCAAATCAGCCGCATCGGGTATACCGTAATAGGCTAATTGCTGGGGTTTGGCAATAGCAGATTCAAGGGCATTGGAATCCCGCAGTCCGCTTAAACCACCATGTTCGGCAATTTGCTCATCGTGTATAGCGTACAAAACCGCGCTAACTAACCATACCCAAGTCATTTGATTGGCACTCATTTTGCTAGCTCATGCAAAACAGCACGGCGTTTTTTCATAATAGCGCGTGCGGCATCCATTTGCGATTCAAACTCGGGGTCATAGGTCGTCACGGTAAAACCATTGGGCACTTCGCGTACAAATAAAGAATCACCCTTATCCGCTTTGAGCCGTGCCAATAACTCTTTGGGAACGATAAAGCCAACAGAATTTCCAATTTGGGTAAGTTTGAGTGCTGTCATAGTTGCTTCTTCCATGTAATAACATTTGTAATAATAACCACCATGATCCAAATATCCAAACTAATCCCCCACGGCAAGGGCATTGCCCCCGTTTTGTTGAAGCGTTCCAGTTCGGTGGAGCTGGATTGGGATGTCCGGCAGAAAAGCCGTTTTGATGCCACCGATTCCGAAGGCCGTCCACTGGGTGTTTTCCTGCCGCGCGGTACGGTGGTGCGTGGTGGCGATGTGCTGGTAGCAGAAGATGGTTCGTTTGTGCGCGTGATTGCTGCACCGCAATCGGTGCTGAAAATTACGTTTTGCAGCGCCCACGGCAGCACGTTTGATTTGATTCGCGCGGCGTACCACCTCGGCAATCGCCATGTGCCGATTGAATTGAAACCCGACCATCTCAAAATCGAACCCGATCACGTATTGGCGGAAATGCTG
>CALMCD010000461.1 GCA_937863075.1 uncultured Rhodoferax sp.
TTCCGGCAACCCCGAATCATTTCACCGCGTGGGCGATTCGGGTTTTTGACCAATAACAAGGACAAATAATTGACTTTGGTTCCGCGCAAGGTTTTCACATCTTCCACAACGCGCTCGACGGGGGAACCCGCTTTTTCGATGAAACGACTGTGTTCCAGCAGCCCCCGCCGTTCCAATAAATCAATCAAATCATCCAGTAGCGGTTTGACTTTCATCAGTACCAGCGTGTCGAAGTCTTCCAGCATTTTTTCGACCGCCGCAATGCCATACGCAGCGGGGACGATGGCAATCGTGTCATCTTGTTCGGAAAGCGGAATTTGCAACTGCGCACACGCCGCGTTAAAGGAATTGACCCCCGCTACGATTTCAATGCGGGCATCGGCATCCAATTCCCGCAGCACCCGCGCCAAATAGCAAAAACTGGCGTAAGTAGACGCATCGCCTTCCACCAAAAACAAAACATCTTGCCCCGTAGCCAGCAGTTCTTTGACGGTTTGGGCGGCTTTGAGCCAATGGCGTGCCAATTTCTCGGCATCGTGCGTCATGGGAAAGAGCAATGCTTGATGCTGCGTGGGCAGACTCAAGCCAGCACGCAGAACAATATCCAGCGCATAGCTTTCTTTACGCAAGCTACGAATGGGGTACGTCCACATCGTATCGGGGCGCTGCAACAATTCCCACGCACGGCGCGTAATCAAACCCGGGTCACCCGGGCCGAGGGATACGCCGAATAAACATCCAGTCTTCGGTTTTTGCGGGGGATTCATACACTTTTCTCCGCGCACACCATCCACACGGGGTTTTCAGCCGCCATGCGATTCATGTGCAAAATCGGTTTGCTACGGGCGGCTTGCAGTTGCACCACATCCCACGTCACGCCCTCGGTTGAGGGGGAGGCAAGGGTCTTGAGGGTTTCGATGGCGGTGCTTAAATTTTCGAGCGTGACAAAGTTCATCACCAAATGCCCGTGTGGTTGCAAACGCTGCATCACCAAACGAATCAAATCCGCCAATTCCCCACCCGAACCACCGATAAACACCGCATC
>CALMCD010000462.1 GCA_937863075.1 uncultured Rhodoferax sp.
GATACGCATCGCAAGTGCGACACCAATCTGCGCATAGGCAATAAACGATCATACGCAATCTCCCAATTTGTTCCAAAAGAAAACCCCCAATCCGTTTCCAGATTGGGGGTTTATGTTTGGCGGAATCGGAGAGATTCGAACTCTCGATGAGGCTCTACACCCCATACTCCCTTAGCAGGGGAGCACCTTCGGCCACTCGGTCACGATTCCAAACGAGGGCTATTATCGCACGTTTTCGTCCAAATCAAAAGCACGATGCAGGGCGCGTACCGCTAATTCCATGTATTTTTCGTCAATCACGACCGAGGTCTTGATTTCAGAGGTGGAAATCATCTGGATATTGATGCCTTCCGCGCTCAAAACACCGAACATTTTGCTGGCGATACCCACATGGCTGCGCATACCGATACCGACGATGGACACCTTGCAAATACGGGCATCACCCGTCACTTCGGGCGAACCGAGGCTGGGCAATACATCGTTTTTCAGCAAATCAACGGTTTTGGTGTAATCGTTGCGGTGAACGGTGAAGCTGAAATCGGTTTTGCCGTCTTTGCTCAAGTTCTGGATAATCATATCCACTTCGATATTGGCATTGGCAACCGCGCCCAGAATTTGGTAGGCAATACCGGGTTTATCGGGCACGCCCAGCACCGAAATTTTGGCTTCATCGCGGTTGAATGCAATACCGGAAACGACGGCTTGTTCCATGTTTTCGTCTTCCTCAAAAGTAATCAGAGTGCCGGATTTGGCTTCCTCGTTAATGTCAATATCCCAACTGGTGAAGCTGCTCAAAACGCGCAGCGGTACTTTGTATTTACCCGCAAACTCGACCGAGCGAATTTGCAATACTTTAGAACCCATTGATGCCATTTCGAGCATCTCTTCAAAGCTCACGGTGTGCAAGCGGCGTGCCTCGGGAACCACGCGGGGGTCGGTGGTGTAAACGCCGTCCACATCGGTATAAATCAGGCATTCGGCGGCTTTCATCGCAGCGGCAACAGCGACGGCGGACGTATCCGAACCACCGCGCCCCAGCGTCGTGATATTGCCGTTTTCATCCGCGCCTTGAAAGCCGGTAACGATAACGACTTTACCCGCTGCCAAGTCCGCACGCACCTTGGAATCTTCAATGGATTCGATACGCGCCTTGGTGTAGGCGTTATTGGTGCGAATTGGCACTTGCCAGCCTGCATAGCTGACGGACTCTAGTCCTTCTGCTTGCAAAGCGATAGCAAGCAGCGCCGAGGATGCTTGTTCACCCGTCGCGGCGAGCATATCCAGTTCGCGCCCGTAAGCAGCGGTTTGCTGAGAAGAAGAAGGGGCTAAATCCTTCGCCAGAGCCAAAAGGCGATTGGTTTCGCCACTCATAGCCGATGGAACCACCACCATCTGGTGACCTGCGCGTGCCCATTTAGCCACGCGCTTGGCTACGTTCTTGATGCGTTCCGTAGAACCCATCGACGTGCCGCCGTATTTATGAACAATCAATGCCATGTTGGTGTGAATGAAAGCAGATTTATAGCGAATTTAGAGCAAAAAAACTGGCTGATTGTACCAAGTCAGCACTTTCCCCCTCCGCTGCACGAAACCCGAACCCACTTTCAAATGAATGCGATGCCCGCGCGTCGTACACGCCTGCAACTGGCGCTGCAATTCTTGCAACTGCACCGTGCTGGGAATGGTGGCGTATTGGGTTTTTAACCAAAACCGCAAGACGTTGGCTTGACGCGCACGGCTCAAACTTTGCAGTGCTTGGAGGTTGCAATCGGCGGCACTGCCCACGCGCTGCCAATCGTCTCGCGCCAATTCTTGCAACAAGCCTTCGGCTTCGGCGGCATGGCGGCTGCTGCGGGTGAACGTATCCAAGCACTGCGGAAACACCGCACGCAGCACGGGCATCAACTGGGCGCGGATGCGGTTGCGGGTGAAGCGTGCATCGGCATTCGTGGGGTCTTCGATAAAGCGGGGCGTAATCGGAAGATTTTGCTGATCCAACCAACCCCGAATATCCGCCCCCGCTACTTGCAGAAAAGGGCGGTGGTAGCTGATGCCATCCCGCTCCCACTGCGCGGGCATCGCGCTCAACCCTGCCAGCCCCGCACCGCGACTGAGTGCCAGTAACAATGTTTCGATTTGGTCATCGGCGTGCTGGGCAATCGCAATCGACGCAATGGAAGGTGCTGACTGGTTTTGTGTTGCCGCCGAAAAAGCCTTGTAACGCGCTTGCCGTGCTGCATCTTCGGGGCTTTGTCCAGAAGCGGGGTTGGCATCCACCGATTGAACGATGAGCGGCACATTCAACTGCGCACACAGCGCACGGCAATGCGCTTCAAACTGCGTGGCGGCGCTTTGTAGATTGTGATTGACGTGAATCGCGTATAGTCCCCCCGCACCCGCCCGATGCGACCATTTTTGCGCACACGCCACCAAAAGTGCGACCGAATCCGCCCCACCACTTAACGCCACCGCGAGCGGAAAATGCGGTTCAAACGCGGCAATCGCGTGTTCGACCGATTGCGTCACACGGGTGGGGTATCGGTGAAACGCCCATAGCTTTTCAGGCGTGCGTAACGGCGATCCAGCAGGGCCTCGCCTTTCAAATCACCAACTTGGCGATAGGCCTCTTCCAGCGTGGATTTGAGCAACATGGTGGCCTGTGCGGTGTCGCGGTGTGCGCCACCCAACGGTTCTGCCACGATTTGATCGATCAAACCCAAAGATTGAAGACGCTGCGCGGTAATGCCCATCGCTTCGGCGGCATACGTCGCTTTTTCAGCGGTTTTCCAGAGGATGGAAGCGCATCCTTCGGGGCTAATCACCGAGTACACCGAGAATTGCAGCATCACCACCTGATCCGCCACCGAAATCGCCAGCGCACCGCCCGAACCGCCTTCACCAATGATGGTCGTGATGATGGGGACTTCTAATTGCGCCATCTCGAAAATGTTGCGCCCAATGGCTTCGGATTGGCCGCGTTCCTCGGCATCCATTCCCGGATACGCACCCGGCGTATCGACAAAGGTGAACACGGGGAGACCGAATTTTTCCGCGAGTTTCATCAAACGCAGTGCCTTGCGATACCCCTCAGGGCGACTCATGCCAAAGTTACGTTGCGTGCGCTCTTTGGTATCACGGCCTTTTTGCTGACCCAACACCATGCACGGTGCGCCGTTGAAACGTGCCAACCCGCCCACAATGCTCAAATCATCGGCAAAATGGCGATCGCCATGCAGTTCGGTGAAGTGGGTAAAAATCGCGTTGATATAGTCCAGCGTGTAAGGACGCTCAGGGTGACGGGCGATTTTGGTGATCTGCCAAGGCGTTAAATTGTCGTAAAGCTCGCGGGTGAGCTGAAGGCTTTTTTGACTGAGTTGCTCAATTTCGACTGAAATATCGACCGCCGATGTTTGTTGCACATTGCGCAATTCTTCGATTTTGGTTTCCAGTTCCGCAATCGGTGCTTCAAAATCCAGAAAGTTTTTTTTCGCCATAACAAGGTCTCTGTGGAAGAACGGTAAGAATGGCGTGCATAATAACGCGATTACCTCAAGGTTCCTGCGCGGGTGGCGAAATTGGTAGACGCACCAGGTTTAGGTCCTGACGCTGGCAACAGTGTGGGGGTTCGAGTCCCCC
>CALMCD010000463.1 GCA_937863075.1 uncultured Rhodoferax sp.
CGGTCGGCGGCTTTGCACATATCGTAAATCGTCAACAAGGCGATTTGGACGGCGGTGAGCGCTTCCATCTCCACGCCTGTCACGCCTACGGTTTCTACGGTTGCAGTACATAATACGGCTGGAACGCCCGTATTATCTGCATGGAGTGCTTCCAATTCAATAGCAACGCGCGTTAATGCCAGTGGGTGGCAGAGGGGGATTAGGTTGCTGGTTTGCTTCGCCGCCATAATGCCTGCAATGCGGGCAATGCCTAGCACGTCGCCTTTTTTGGAAGTTCCGGCTTCAATCAGCGCGAGCGTGGCGGGCTGCATGGTGATGCGTCCGCTGGCGATGGCGATGCGGTGCGTGGCAACCTTGGCGGCTACGTCTACCATGTGGGCTTTTCCAGCGGAATCAAAATGGGTTAATGGTGAGGTGGACATGGTAAAAAATCGTTGGTTACGTTGGTTCAATCGTGGGTTTATGGGAATGCTTGCAACTGTAATGGCAGTTTCAACCGTCTCCAGCGTTGCGCAAAATGCCTTGCCCAATCTGGGTGATGGAACGGATTTAACCCCCGCTGCCGAGCGCAAAATGGGCGACCGCATTGCCCGCCAGTTGTTCCGCGATCCCGATTATGTGGACGATCCGATTGTGGGCGAATACGTGCAAGGCATCTGGCAACCGCTTTTGGTCGCGGCGCGGGAACGGGGCGAATTGCCGCCGGAATTGGATGAGGCGTATGCGTGGGAAATTCTGCTGGGGCGCGATGCCTCGGTGAACGCATTTGCGCTACCCGGTGCGTATTTTGGGCTGCATTTGGGCTTGGTTGGGGTGGTGAGCAGTCGGGACGAGCTGGCATCGGTGTTGGCGCATGAACTCAGCCACGTCACGCAACGCCACATCGCCCGCCGCATGATGAAGGACGATCAGCAAAGCCCGCTCCTCATGGCGGCGATGATTGTGGCGCTGCTGGCGGCGGCGAAAGACCCCAATTCCGCCAACAGCATCCAAGCCGCCAATGCCGCGATTGTGGGCGGGCAGGCGCTGGGCATTCAAAATCAACTGAATTTTTCCCGCGATATGGAGCGTGAAGCCGACCGTGTAGGCTTTTCGATTTCAACGCAAGCCGGTTTTGCGCCGCAGGGGTTCGTGACGATGTTTGACAAGCTGCAACAAGCCTCGCGCCTCAACGATTCGGGCAATTTTCCGTATCTGCGCACCCACCCGTTAAGCACCGAGCGGATGGCGGACATGGAAGCCCGTATCGACACCGCCACGCCCAGCAGTCCCAACGCCCGCCACAACGAACCCGAAACCGATCATTCCATGATGGCGGCACGGGCGCGGGTGTTGTCGAATACAACGGTCGATGCGCTGCGAAACTGGAATCCTGAACTACAAGGAAAAACGGCTGCGACACTGTACGGCAGTGCATTGGCAGCTATCAAATTGCGCGAATTTGCACGGGCTGAAAAGCATTGGAAGACCCTCACGGCCTTGTTGGAAAAAGATGCACCCAACGATGCCGCATCGAATCGGTTAGCGCGTTGGCTGGGCGTGGAAATTTACATCGCACGCGGTGGGCGGGACGATAAAGCGCAGGCGTTGAAGTTACTGGGCGCACCGAAAAATAGCCAAGGGCGTGTGGAGTTGCTACTATGGGCGCAGGCGATGCAGCAATCGGGTATGCCGCTGGCTCCGGTGAGCCAAGCATTGCAAACGTGGGTGGCAGAGCATCCCAATGATGCCAGCGCGTGGCAGCAACTTTCCAATATTTACACCGAGCAAGGGCGCACGCTGGCTTCGATTCGGGCGCAGGCGGAAAGTTTAGTCGCCCAGCGTGACCCTGTGGGCGCGTTTGCACGTTTCAAAGCGGGTCAGGAATGGGTGCGCAATGCGGGCGCGAATGGCAATGCGGGTGTCGATTATGTGGAAGCCGCTATCATCGACACGCGGGCGCGGCAGTTAGAGGCCATAGTGCGGGTTGAATGAGTTCAAAATCAAATCGTTCTCACACCATTCGCTGGAATCGCTGCACATCACTACGCCGACGGTCGCATTTAATTCGGATGCCAGTTCCAACAACCGGTCGGGCAATAGCAAAATGGGGGAGGGGTCTTTGTTCACGGCGGTCACTTCAATCCAGATTTTGTGACCCGCATCGGAGCGGAGGTTACAGGTGGCTTTGGAAATTTTCGACCGCAGCCATTCCGTATGCGTTTCAATCTTGTCAGATTCCACCGCTTGGGCGCTGCTAAAACCCCAAGTGGATTCTGGATAAACCCCAAAAGTCTGCCTCGTTGATTTCTGAATGCGTTGTTCCCCTTTTTTGATGGACACCATCGGCTCCACCTCCAGCAGGTTACCCAGTGCTGCCCCATCAATCGCATCACCAATCAAATAAAACGCAATCTGAACTTCAGGTACTGCATTGCGCGTGTAATTCATATATTCACTTTATGTCACCCAATCGATCACGACACCCATCACCGAATAAATCAAAGAACCGATAAGTGCGGCAACAAAGCCATCGACCTTAAAACCGTCCAACATTCCGGCTGCAAACCAGAACAACGCGGCATTGATGATAAATAGGAAAAACCCTAATGTCAAAACCGTGACGGGTAGTGTAACGAAAACCAAAATCGGGCGCACCAGCGTGTTGAGTAAGCCGATCACAAACGCGGCCACTAGCGCGGCAACGAAGTCGGTCACCTGCACACCGGAATACAGATAACCAATGGTCATCAAGGCGACTGCGTGCAAAATCCAACGGGCGAGAATGCTCATGGTGTTCCTTCATTGGATATCGGTGTCGGTTCGATGCGTTCCAATGCTTGACGCGCCAGCTCGAAATCCGGTTTACACGCCAATGCAGAACGGTACTGCCGTTTGGCATCGTCCCAATCGTTTTGCGTCGCGCTGATTTCGCCTAGCAAGTAAAACGCATCGAAAATTTCGGGGTTGGTGCTGTCCACCACGGCACGGCGCAGGGGGATACGCGCCTCGCTTAAACGCCCTTGTTCTTTGAGCGTGTAGCCCAAGCAAATCAGCAAGGGCACATCGTGGGGGGCGTGCTGTAAGCCTTCGCGGAAACGGGCTTCAGCGGCTTCGAGTTGATTTTCTGCCAGCAGCGCATTGCCTTGCAGCCGCAGTTCGGCTAAATCGACCAAGGGAAACGGAAATTCCACATCGCCCGTTCCTCCCGCCGCTCCGGTGTGGTCTAGTTGCCCCATCAGTTTATTCATGCGGCGCAACAGCAGGGCGTGCAGGCGCTCCAGCATTATTTGGCTCGCAGGGTGGTCAGCAGCCAAGCCGAGAGCGAATCGCTGATTTTGGCTTCATAGCCCGCGTCTTTCAGCTCCCATTTGAAGGCGTTGAGCAGTTTGGCGAGCTTGTAAAAATTCAAATTTTCCGATTCCTTGAATTGGTTGATGCGCTTTTGCATTTTCTCTTTCGAGTAATTGGCTTTGGAAGCGCGTTTGCTTTCGTTCACCGACGAATCGCTAGGAACCATTTCCTTGACCATTTTGGCCATTTCCACACCGAATGCTTCGGCATTTTTTGTATCCAACCATTTGAACATAGTGATTCCTTTTTGATTCCTTTTTTATTTCTAACTTATTTCCATCGTACTGGTTCTATATCCAGCGTATTCTTTTCATCGCCCAAACTGAGAACGCCTTCTTGAATCGTGGCTTGCAACTGCATACTGCGCTGTGCCAGTTGCGCCAAGGCTTGCGATTGTTCGGCGGGGACGCGCCACACTTGCAGCTTATCCAGCCGCGCAATTTTGTTGGTAATACCTTTCCACCACACTTCAGCGGCGTGGTGAAAGGCATAGACTACCACCGCATCGGCTTTTTGACAGGCTTTCATCAGCGGCTTTTCTTCCGGCTGCCCGACTTCCATCCACAAACGCTTGTGCCCCGTGAAATCGGTCAGCGAGACATCGGGGTCATCGGGGTCGCACAAACCCGCACCGAATGCCAGCGTGCCATCGCCATTGCAGACATCGTTCAGGGTATGCGCTTGCAGGGCGAGTGCCACCAGACGCATCATCATGCGCTCATCGGTTTCGCTGGGGTGGCGTGCGAGCGTGAGGGCATGATCGGCGTAATAACCGTGGTCGATATCCGCAATTTGCAGATGCGCCTTAAAGATGGTGGATTTAATGGCCATTATGCGCGTCGCGCCAGCGTGGCAGCCATACCGGTATAACTGCCCGGAGTCATGGCGAGCAGGCGTTCTTTTTCCGATTCGGGGATGTCCAGCTTGGCGATAAAGCCTTGCATCAATTCGCGCGTCATGGCTTCGCCACGGGTGAATTTTTTCAATTGCTCGTAAGGCTGGGGCAGACCAAAACGGCGCATCACGGTTTGAATCGGCTCTGCCAACACTTCCCATGACGAATCCAAATCGGCGGCAATCGCGGCTTCGTTGATTTCCAATTTATTCAAACCGGTCATCAACGATTGGTACGCCAAAACCGCGTAACCCATTGCCACGCCGATGTTGCGCAACACGGTGGAATCGGTCAAATCGCGCTGCCAGCGGCTGATCGGCAATTTTTCGCTCAAATGGCGCAGCATGGCATTGGCTAAACCGAGGTTACCTTCGGCGTTTTCAAAATCAATCGGGTTGACTTTGTGCGGCATGGTGGAAGAACCGACTTCACCATCTTTCAATTTTTGTTTGAAGTATCCCAGCGACACATAGCCCCACACATCGCGCGACCAGTCGATGAGAATGGTATTGGTGCGGGCAATGGCATCGAAAATTTCGGCCATGTAATCATGTGGCTCGATTTGGATGCTGTAGGGCTGGAAGGTCAATCCGAGACCGTTGGGCGCGGGCGCTTCAATCACTTTGCGGCTGAACGCTTCCCAATCAAAATCCGGCCACGCGGATAAATGCGCGTTGAAATTACCCACCGCGCCATTCATTTTGCCCATGAGCTGCACGCTGGCGATGTTGGCACGGGCTTTATCCAAGCGTTTCACGACGTTGGCGATTTCTTTACCAACCGTGGTGGGGCTGGCGGTTTGACCGTGGGTGCGGCTCAAGAGCGGCACATCGGCGAAGGTGTGCGCCATTGTGCGCATTTTTTCGATGACGTTATCCAATAAGGGCAACAGCACCACATCGCGCCCGCCTTTGATTTGCAGGGCGTGGCTGGTGTTGTTGATGTCTTCGCTGGTGCAGCCGAAATGGACAAATTCTTGCATCGCCAGCAATTCAGGGTAATTGGCGAATTGGTCTTTGAGCCAGTATTCAACGGCCTTCACATCGTGGTTGGTGGTTTTTTCAATCGCTTTGATGGCTTCGCCATCGGCTTCGTTAAACGCACTCACCAAACCGTGCAAATACGTGCGGGCATCGGCAGATAGCGGAGGAAATTCGGAAAAACCGGCATCGCTCAACGCAATAAACCACGTTACCTCGACTTGCACACGGCGGTGCATATAGCCTTGTTCGCTCATCAAGGGGCGCAAGGCAGCGAGTTTGGAGGCATAGCGCCCATCCAAGGGCGAAAGGGCGGAAATGGGGGATAAGGAAGATGAAGTCATGCCCGAATTGTAGGTTGTACGCTACGTGCTAGGCTCAATCTCAGTTCGATATAACACGATATAAGAGGTCAGTAAGTTCCGTAAAGGATGCCTATGAGTAGAATGCGGAACTTTCTCTCGCAACCGCATTTATAAATATAACAAGTCTTGAAGCGCGTATGAAACTCATCGGATCAAATGCTAGCCCCTACGTGCGCAAAGTGCGCATTGTGATGATTGAAAAAAAACTGGATTACACCTTCCTGCTGGAAGATGTCTGGAGTCCTGATACCACGATTGCCACCAAGAACCCGCTGGGCAAAATCCCCTGCTTGGTGTTGGAATCGGATACTTTGTTTGACTCGCGTGTCATTGTCGAATACTTGGATACCCTCTCCCCCGTTGGTAAACTTATCCCGGGTGTGGGGCGTGAGCGTGCCGAAATCAAAACATGGGAAGCCCTGTGCGATGGTTTGATGGATGCTGCTATTCTGGCTCGCCTTGAATCCACATGGATCGGTCGTACCGAGGAACAACGCTGTCAGGCATGGATTGACCGCCAGATGGGTAAAGTACACGCAACATTGGCACAAATGTCCAAAATGCTGGGCAACAAAAATCTGTGCTGCGGCATCCATTTGAGTTTGGCGGATATTGCCGCTGGCTGTGCGCTGGGGTATTTGGATTTCCGCTTCCCACATATCGACTGGCGTACCCCTTATCCCAATCTGCACCGCCTCTACGACAAGCTGATGCGCCGCCCCAGCTTCATTGAAACGGCTCCACGATAAAATCCGTCGGAAGCCAAAGCGTGCAAAAAGTCATGCTACAATAACCGTCATGGCCCGGTAGCTCAGTCGGTAGAGCAGAGGATTGAAAATCCTTGTGTCGGTGGTTCGATTCCGCCCCAGGCCACCAAATTAAAAAACCAACTACATCGTAGTTGGTTTTTTTTCGCCCGTACATTCTGCGGTGCTTATCCAAAAAGCTCCCGCAAATCTACCGTCGATCGTTTTCCGATTGCACCGTAATGTGCTTCGAGCCAGCGTTGCGCCCGTATTTCGCCTTGTTTTCGCAATGTTTCAAAGAAGCGGCGATTGGCAATGAGCTTGCTATCCACACTGAGGTTTCCAAGAAAATCCTCGGCTTCAATCAAATGAAAGTGCATTCCGGTGGTGCGCTGCTCCAAGCGTCCTAAACGCGATAGCCATGAGCGTTTCAGTTGTTCGCGCAAATCCACCAAACTCCGCATTTCTCGCAAAAACGTGGCGTTAAAGCTAATCTCCAATATCCGCGCTTTGATTTGGGCAACGCTTACCGGCGTATGGGGGTGGGTGATGGGGGTTAGCAATACCATCAACGTATCCTCGGCACGGGTTTCATTCAGCAGTGGAAAGATGGCGGGATTCGCGCTGTAGCCACCGTCCCAATACGGTTCTCCATCAATCATTACCGGATGGTGGATGGTGGGCAGACAAGCCGATGCCAGTAGCACATCCGTACACATTTCATGATTGCGAAACAAGCGCAGTTTGCCCGAATTGGCGTGCGTGGCGGCAATGAATAGATTGACCGGAGATTTTTCGCGCAGGGCGGCAAAATCAATTTGTGCTTCCACAATGTCCCGCAGCGGGTTGAAGTTAAACGGATTCAACTGGTGGGGCGAAAAATACTGCATGAATTGCATCATGAGTTTCGCGGGGATGCCCAACTGAACCGTGTCACCCTTACCCGGAACCGAGAGATCAATGGGTGGGCTATCGGCAACGGCGAGCCAGAATTTTTCCAATGCTGCCCGCGCCCCTTCGCGCCCTCCTTGCAGCAAGCCATAGGCCAAAACGACGGAATTCATCGCGCCCGCGCTGGTTCCGCTCACGCCATCGAATTCCACGCGACCATCTTCCAGTAGGGCATCGAGAACACCCCACGTAAACGCGCCATGCGCACCGCCACCCTGTAGTGCGAGGTTGAGTCGGGGGTTTTTGTTACTACGCCAAGGAATCATCATATCGCTATCCTATTCGTTATACCGTTGATTGCATTGTCTATTGATTTATTGATTGAGACACTGTTTGCCCAAACCACTATGATTCGCGCATGAAAAAATTCTTCAACACCGCAGGCCCTAGCGTAGCGGGGCGCAACTTCATG
>CALMCD010000464.1 GCA_937863075.1 uncultured Rhodoferax sp.
ACCGCAAAAAACCAAAAGCGCAGCGACGGTTTGCGTCCGAACACCACCGCCGCCAGTGCAGCGGTTGCCAGCGGCAAAATGCCAGTCATCACGGCGGCGTGGGTCGATTCGACATATTGCAAACCCAACGCCAGAAAAATCGGCCACCCCAATCCATTGCCCAATGCCGCCAGCGCGAGGAGCGACGCATCGCCTTTCTGTGGACGCGGCGCGTGCGTGAAATACAAATAAATCACCGATAGCATTCCCGCAAACGCGGCACGCCCAAAGCTCACAAACCACGGCGATAGTTCAGGATTCGCAACCGAACCCGTCGCCAGTTTGGTCATGGGCAGGGTGAAGGCAAAAATGGTGATTCCGATTGCGCCCAGCCAAAAGCTCTTTGTATCGTTCGACATGGTTCACCTTTTCATCCAAGTTCTAAAGCCCTACTGTAAAAACATGGACGCGGTATAAGGAGTACAGTTAGAACATTCTGTATGCAGTACAGTTAAATGAAACAGGGAGGTGTGATGTTGCACAGTTACCAAATGCTGGCTACGCGCTTGATGGAAGAAATTCAATCGGGGCAGCGGGCGGTGGGGGAGAAACTCCCCTCGGTGCGCGCAGGGGCGGCGTTGTATGGAGTCAGCACTTCGACGATGGTGCGCTGTTACCGCACTTTGGAAACACAGGGTTGGACGTTGGCGCGTCCGCGTTCGGGCATGGTGGTGGCGGATTGGAAAATTCCGACGGCTATGCCCTTACTCCCCCCGTCACCCCCGCACGTACCGAGCTTGGAGTGGGAGCAATTCGTTCCCCTGCAACAGCGCATCAGCCAACTGTATGCCTTGACCGATCAGCCGCTGCGGGTAGCGATGCACCTTGCTACCGCCGAACCGCAGTGGTATCCGTTGGAAGCACTTTCTCGCATCGGGCAACGGGTTTTTCGCACCCATCCGCAGATGCTGGGCGTGTATCCCACTGGCACGGGGCTACCGGAATTCAAAACCGAGCTATCGCACTGGCTGCACGGCTGCGGCTTGGACATCAACCCCGATGCCCTCTTGGTCACGCACGGTAGCACGGAGGCGTTGAGCATCAGCCTGCGTGCCGTGACCCAGCCCGGCGATGCGGTGGTGGTCGAATCGCCCGTGTATTTTGGGCTGTTGCAGATACTGGAGAGTTTGGGATTGAAAGCGTTGGAAGTACCCTGCATCCCCACGCAGGGCATGAGCTTGGAAGCACTGGAATTTGCGTTGGATAACCATTCAGGCATCCGCGCGGTGGTGGCGATGCCGCGTTTTCAAAATCCGCTGGGCTGTGCGATGTCGGATAGCCATAAACGCCGTTTACTGAAATTGGCCGAGCGTGCCGATGTGGTGGTCATTGAAGATGATACGTTTGGCGATTTAAGTCCCGCAACGCTGCACGCCGAACGCCCGCAGCCGCTCAAAGCGTGGGACAAAACGGGGCGGGTGATTTATTGCGGCTCGTTTAGCAAGAGCTTGGCTCCGGCTTTTCGCGTGGGTTGGGTGGCGGGTGGACGTTACCACGCGCGTATTGCGGCATTGAAACTCAGCCACTCGCTGGTGTGTCCGGTGCTGGAGCAGGCGGTGTTGGCACAGTTTCTACGGTCGGGGGGGATGGCTCCACATTTGCGCAAACTGCGCGAACGCTTGGCAAGCAATGTGCCGCTGGTGGTGGAAGC
>CALMCD010000465.1 GCA_937863075.1 uncultured Rhodoferax sp.
ATGGGGCGTGCCGATGAAGCACGCGTCACCGCTGCGCGTACCGATGTCAGCAATTTGATGCAGGCGCTTAAGCTTTATAAGCTCGATAACCAGCGCTATCCTACCGCCGCGCAAGGCCTGAAAGCCCTGATGGTAAAACCGACCGATGCGCCCATCCCGCCCAACTGGAAACATTATTTGGACAAACTGCCCAACGATCCGTGGGGTCGCCCCTACCAATATCTGAACCCGGGTGTGCGGGGTGAGATTGACGTATTTTCCTTTGGCGCAGACGGACAAGCCGGAGGCGAAGGTAACGATGCCGACATCGGTAGCTGGCAATAAAAAACGACACCACGGTTTTACCCTTTTAGAACTGCTGGTGGTTATTACCATCATCGCCATTGCCAGTGCGGGCGTGGTGGTGGGGTTGCGCGATTCGTCTGAAACCCAGTTGGAGCGTGAAGCCCAGCGTCTGGCAGCCCTGCTGGAATCGGCACGCGCCCTTTCGCGCCTTACGTCCAACCCGATACGCTGGCATCCTACAGGGCAAGGTTTTGCCTTTGACGGTGCGCCCCCCAATGCCAGCTTGCCCACCGCGTGGCTGGGCGGGGTGGAGATGCCCGTGCAGGCGTTTCCGACGGGCGGAGCGCTCACACTAGGGCCGGAACCCATCATCGGGGCGCAAAATGTGGTGCTGGCATTGCCGTCCAACCCCACGCGGCGGCTGGTGGTGCAAACCGATGGCATCCGCCCATTTACCGTCTCCACGGATGCTGAGGGTGCGCCATGAGGTATGACCTGAAAAATCAGCGTGGGTTTACGTTAATCGAAGTGCTGGTTGCATTGAGCATCGTAGCGATTGCACTGGCCGCCGGCATACGCAGTACCGAGGTGCTTTTACACAACGCGCAACGCCAGTCTGATTTGCTGCTGGCGCAACTGTGTGCCGAAAATGCGCTAACCCAAATCCGCCTCTCGCGCCAAATGCCCGCTGTGGGCGATAACACCACGGTGTGCGAACAAGCGGGGCGTAAATTCAACGTCACGCTGGCGGTACGCCCGACCCCAAACCCGAATTTTCTGCGCACCGAAGCCCAAGTCGCCGAGCAAATCCCCGATTCCAATCCCCCCACAATTTTGACGCTGGTGACGATTGTGGGAAGGTATTAAAAACCCCGATTAAAACGGAATATCGTCATCCAT
>CALMCD010000466.1 GCA_937863075.1 uncultured Rhodoferax sp.
TGTCGATGTGCGTGGGCATGGGGCAGGGCGCGGCGGGGGTTTTTGAGCGGGTTTAGTTCTTTAGTTCAAAAGAAAATCCGTTAAATATCCTAAATCCAATAATTTTTGTGAACTCATATCTCCAAGGTAATAAACTTTGGGAATACCTGTTTCATTCACGCCTAAATAACTATTGGAAGCAGGGTAATAACGAAACCGATAACCTCCTCCTGTTTGAGAAATGGGATGAGACGGTTTTCCTAAACTTGCCGCAGCAGGTTGTGATTCTGCCCAATTTAATACAGCATCTACGGCGGTGGCGATAGCACTGGTGTTTGCAATGACAGTCGGTGAGGTCAGGTCAGGTGCAGGCGGGCTCGAATTCGGTTGTGTTGCAGATGATCCAGGTAAGGCAGGCGTGGGGACATAAGGTTGTGCCCGAGCAATAGATGCTATCCGGTCATCTGGCATGGCTTGTAAGCGTTCTAATTGGCTATGCGTCAGATTCCAGCCACCCCAATTCCAATCGTAATAAACACGTTGTACCCCTTGTAGACCTCCTTTGGCCAAAATATCTTCCATGATGCGTGTTTGTGCGTTGTCTTGCTCTGTGCGAGAGGCACTACTCAAGCAATAGCAGTTCATGGTATCGTGCAATACGATAGTCGTTGGCGCTGTGCCATTACTTGTAGCAATCGTGAGCAAGCTTTGGTCAAACTGGCGCGGCACGGTACTAATAAAACCTTTGGGAGTGAGTGCGCGAACATCTTGACTTGCACCCAATCGAACCGCACCTTGCATATTCACGCGCACAGTAATGCGGGGGTCAAACGGTACGTTGCCACTAACCACTTGTGCAATGGTTTTCCGTGCTGCGGTGGTGTCGATTACCTCTTGTGGTAAGAACGATTGCAGTAATTGGTTTGCTTTAGTTTCAAACTCTTGTATTTGTCCAGTTTTTACGGTGAAAGTAAAACGACCATCGGGATGAATATCGTAAACCAAACCCTCGACATTCACCGTTACCACGGCATCCACAAAACCTTGGTTCGCAAAAACTTGTCGCAATGCATTGTCGCTTCCATTATTCGTGCGATGAGGGGCAATGAGCGCATCAGAAATAAATGAAAATTTTTCCGCATTATTGCTCTTTTTCAGAATATTGAAACCCGTTGACGTAACATAAAGGTTAACAGTTCCAGATGG
>CALMCD010000467.1 GCA_937863075.1 uncultured Rhodoferax sp.
TACGGCTTTTATTGGACGCAATGGGGCGGGGAAAACTAATATATTGAAGGCGATTAAGTTTGCGACCAAATGTTTGGTTGATAGTCAATTATCGAATGATGAAATAAATTTTAATATTTCAATTACATTTTCAGTGGGTGGTGTAATATATGAATATGAAATTATTGGTTACACTTTTTTAGGATTTAGTGAGGAGATGAATTTCTTGGAAGATGGGGTAAGGAAAATATTATTTAGTAGAAATAAAAAATCCTTAAATATTTTTAATGTTGATAAGGAGTTGGTAATTGAAGGAAACTCGCTATCATCCTTTGTAATACGTGCATTGTTTCCAGAAAATCTAGTGTCGGATATACTTAAACATATTTTTAAATTTATGAATTCCATAAGGTATATGGATTTTTTAGATAATTCAAAACCATCTAGTGTGATTTCTCGTGAAAATTTGCAAAGATGGATTATGCTTAATCGCAATGGTGATTTAAATGAAGATGTGATATTTAAAATCTTGCAAATGTATTTCCATGATAAAGATTTGTTTGGTGAGCTTTCAAGTCTTCTTGGTGGTAATGGATTGGGATTGTTATCTCATATTGGGATTGAGAATCTTGGTAATGATTTTTATGTGGTTTATTTTTATTCATCTGAAGGTGATGAATTTGTTTTTAATAACCTTTCCTTTGGTACACGCCGAGTCGTACACCTTCTCACATCCATGCTGTACGATAAAGCATCAGTAGCACTAATAGAACAACCCGAAGATGGTATTCATCCCGGACTTTTACAAAAAATAATACAATTATTACGTGATTATGCTAATCCCAATCAATTCATTTTAACCAGTCATTCACCGTATGTATTAAACCGCCTAAAGCCGGAAGAAATTCGTATGGTGGATATGAAAGAGGGAAAAACCCGTGTTCGGGCGTTGGATGCCAAAGAAATAGAAATTGCCAATGATTTTATCGAAAACGAAGGCGCTCTTTCTGAATTTATTGATTCGATTGAGGAGCTTTAATCGTGTACGCTATTCTTGCCGAAGACCCTTCGGATTTGAAAGTGTTGGCTATTCTTATTCGGCGTATTGCAAAGGATGACAGTATTCGCATAACGGGTAAAGGCTATCAAGGCGCACCCGAAATGTTAAAACAGGGTGCAAAGCAATTAAAAGTCTATCAAGCTAACGAAAAAATTCAACGCTACGTCATTTGCTACGATTCCGATGGAAAAAATGCAGAAGCGCGGCGGCAAGAATTGATTAGCAAAATCGTCAAACCCGCGAATATCAAACATCCGGTTTGTGCATTGGTTCCTATTCAAGAAATTGAAGCGTGGATTATGGCGGATATGAAGGCTGTCAAAAAAGTGATTACCAGTTGGGATTATGGAAAAGATATTCCACGACCGGAAATGATTGAAAGCCCTAAAGAACATTTAGAGAAATTAAGCCGCCAAAATCAAAACCAGAAACCGCGTTATTCTCATGCTATGCACAATGAAAAAATTGCCGTGCATTTGGATTTAGAAAGCGTAAAACATAAATGCCCTTCTTTTTCCCCTTTGGTAACGCTGGTAAACGAAGGGGTTGGAAACGTCGAAACTAGCGCTATCCAATAATAGGGCGATAATAGGGGATGAATAATTTTTCCTCCCTCCCCCTCTCCCCCGCTACGTTGG
>CALMCD010000468.1 GCA_937863075.1 uncultured Rhodoferax sp.
GATGCCTTGAGTGGCTTTAGGCGCATTGGTTTCTGAAACAATTAACGAGTTTTCAAAATTGGGAGCGGGGGGGGCTTGCAGCTCTACGCGATCACTAACTCCCTCCCCCTCTTTTAGTTCTTTATTCAGTAATAGTTCTTTATTAGTAATAGTTAGTGTTCGATTTTCGACTTGTGGAAAATCGACTTGTGGAAAACCGAATTGTGGACTATCCATAATTTGATTTTCGACTTGTGGATAATCGCATTCTGGCTCTTCCACAATTTGATTTTCTGATTGTGGGCAAAAGTTAGGGTTAAGGGATGGCGATTCGTAGGTATCTAACAACCATCGAGTCACGCGTCCGCGGTCGTCCACAACGCGACGCCGGTACATGTATCCAAGTTCAATCAGCTCGGCGATTCCTGCTCGCACAGACGCGCGCCCATCGTCGTGGCGCTTTACCAGGTCGTCTTCATTCGCTTCCCAGTTGTCCGGCTTGCTAAGGACGTACATGAGAATACCAATCGCCTTGTACGACAATCGAGACTCGCCTATGGCGTCATACCCAGCCACGAAATAGCGATTCCCGTTTCCTCTTTCCTCTCTAATAATCACTTGCTACCTCCAGAGACTACGCTGGCAAACTTAGTCGTTCACAATCTTCAGAGCGAACAGGCACGGTGAGGAGTCTATGTATTCAAGTGCTTCCGCGAATGTCACTTCGTCACCATCTAAGTCAAAATGCTGCCATTCAAGCTCTTGGGGCGCGACGGGGTGCACTGTAGGTAGAACATCCTGCGCGTCCACGCCGATTCCGGCAGCCACTTTGGCAGCGACTTCAGTCTCACTGCTGCCAGTCCACCACTGTGTTCCAAGCACTTGATACAGCATATAATTTCTCCTTACTGTATATTTCAAATAAACGGCATTTCAGTCAATCATTTGACCGATTACAAGTGGGTGATGATTGACTACAATTAACTTACTCTTCACGAGTAGATAGCCCCCAAGTTATCTCCACGTTGTTGTCTACGGGGACTTCATTACGATTTCTTCTAGGATTCGGAGCTTCTCAAGTATCGAGGCGATTAACCCTTCACTCTCAGTGCTGCTTGGTTCGCATATCCGTCGATTCATCTCGTTGATAATCTGCGATTGCTTTGCCATGCCCGCTTGCAGGTTGGCAACAATCGTTAATGCCTTGCCGACCTGCAAGGTGCTGTTCGCCGCGAGAAGTAGTTCGAATTCTCGAATTAATTGCTTGACCATTCGCTCTTGCTCCTGCACTGCATCCTTCTGCTGTTGCAGCCAGTAGCGATGTTGGTATCCTGCAAACTTTACATTTTTCATCGTTGTCCTTCCGAAACCGTTTGGTTTCGTTGGGGTTTTTACCAGTTTTTGACCTATATTTGTTTTTTTCTTGCGAATCGCCACCGGCACTGATTCAATACCCGTAGGAGCTACACATGACTACCATAGGAAAGATCAATCGAAACCCTGATAAACCATCATTCAATCTATTCGACTACCAGTGGTTGATTGATGCCTGGCTCAAAGACCGCGCTCGCCACGTGAGTGACAATACGGTCCGCGGCTATTCGCAAAAGATTCACTACTTTCAGGCGTGGTGGGGAGATGCCGGAGAAAAGCACGACTGGCTGATCAGCGAGTCACTATTTGAGGAATTTGAAGCTTGGCTGCGCGTAACTTATCGTACCTGGCGCAAGGAAAAGCTTGCCTACAACACCCGCTATGACGCGATTCGCCGCGTGCGAGAGATGTTCAAATGGGCTTATGAGCAGGAGATTATCTCTGTCAATCTGTCCAAATGGGTGTACATGGCTGAAGGCTCGCCACCGGTGCGCAAGGCTGCGACACCAGAACAACTGCAACTCCTGATCGATGCCGCCCAGCGCACGGGCTGGCCGGAACGCTCTCTGGCGATTCTTGCATTGC
>CALMCD010000469.1 GCA_937863075.1 uncultured Rhodoferax sp.
CACACCTATCATAGCAATAGCATCCCAATAGCGCGTATTTTTGGGCAATTCCGGCGAAAATGGAGGTTTGGATTTTTCCTTAACTTATTCAGATTGCATTGTGACTTCGCCTTCCACCCCCAAAAACAACGATATTGCCCAACTCGACCGCTTGACCGGGGGCGCTTTTTCCGCTCCAACATCGGGAGAGCGTGCCGCGCGTGTGCGTGAATGGCTGCAAACCAACCCCAGCGCAGAATTGCTGGCTGGGGTCTACCACGAACTTAATAAAAAAGACAAAGGCGCTGCCAAACCCGTGCGAGAACGCATTGACGAAGCGCGTCGCCAAAAGGCACAAGAAATCATTGCTGCCGAATGGGCGACCAAAGCCCAAACCCTGTTGGATATGGGCAAACTCAATATCGCCGATGCCCTTGCATGGCAGCGCGATGCCGCCAAAGCCGGTGCGCCCTTGAGCCGTGAACCATTAGCTGGCTTGAAAATCCAACTCGTAGAACGGGTGCGAGTGATTGAAGACTTGCAACGCCGCGTTCAAGTGCAGCGCGAAGCCGCCGTTTTATTGGCACAGCGCATCGAAGTGCTGTCCACCAAATCGTGGAAAGACGCACAAGCCGCCTTAGAAGCCCTGCGTGTGGATGTCGAACAATGGCAAACCCAAGCCACCCAGCTCACCACCGACAGCAATTGGAACAGCGTGGATGGCAAATTCCCCACGCAGTTGGATGGCTCTAAAGCCCAATTGCTAGTCGTCTGGGAAGCGTTTAGCGCGGCAGTGACCCAAGCCATTTCTGCTGCCGAAGATACCTCCGCGCCATTGCCCCCCGTTCCCGTTTGGGCGGACGAATTGCGTGTGGTACGTGGCATCCCGCTTGAACCCGTGGCCAAACCCGCCAAAGCAGCGAAACCCGCCAAGCCCGCTATCGACCCCGAAGTGCGCGAAAAAGCCCAAGCTGCTGTGCGTGAAGTGCTGTTGAACTTGGAACGCGAAGTCGCAGAAGGCCACGGCAAAGCCACGGCCGGTGCTGCCAGTGCCTTGCGCCAAGCCTTGAAAGAACACGGCAAAGCGATCGACGATAAATTAGAAGCCCAAGCCCACGCCGCACTCGCATCCGCCGGAGAATTAGAAGGTTGGCAACGCTGGCGTGCCGACCAACTGCGCGAAAACCTCGTGACGCAGGCCGAAGGTTTGCTCAAGCGTCCCGAAGGTCAAGCTATTGGCGGACGCAAAATGCAAGAAACCCTGCGTTCCCTGCGCGAACAATGGAAGCAAACCGACCAAGGTGGCATCCCCAACCACGCGCTGTGGAAACGTTTTGATGAAGCCTGTAACGAAGCCTATAAAGTGGTTGAAAGCTGGCTGGAAAAAGTCCGTGCCGAAGCCGCTGAACACAAAGCCCAACGTCTGGCTTTGATTGCCGAGGTGAATGCGTGGGCTGAAGCCAATCGCACCGCGCTCAACGGTGATTGGAAAGGGTTTAACCGCATCTTGCACCAGTTCGGTGAACGTTGGCGCGAAGCCGGACACTTGGGCGAAAAAGCCTTTGCCGAATTGCAACCGCAATGGAAAACCGCGCTCGCCAAGGCCGCCGCACCGCTGGAAGCCGCCCAAACCCAAAGCATCGCCCTGCGCCATGCCATGATTGACGAGGCCAAAGCACTGGGCGCAGCCGCTGAACTGCGTGTCGATGCCGTCAAAGCATTGCAACAGCGTTGGCAAACACAGGCACATTCGGTTCCGATTGACCGCCGTCAGGAACAAAAATTGTGGGATGCCTTCCGCAAACCCATCGACGAAGCCTTTGCCCGCAAAACCACCCAGCGCGAAGCCGCCGAAGCCGCCTTGGGTGAACGCGATCGCACCGTGTTGCAAGCCGCTAAAGCACTCGATGCCGCGAATGCCAGCGGTGATGCCCAAGCGATTCGGGTAGCGATGGAAGCGTTGGATGCCGCACTGCATTCCGCTCCAAGCCCTGCACCTGCACCCGCTGCGGAATCGACCGCAGTCGCTGAAACAGCGGCTGAAACCGTGGCTGAGGTCACACCCGCAGCACCTGCGCCCAAACGGGTGGTGGTTGCGGCACGCGGTGATGACCGTCCGACTACGCAGAAAGAAGCACCCGTGGTAGCCGCACCCGCTAAATCGGGCAAATTCGCTAAACCGATGCGGGAACGTGAACGGGAATTCCGCGAACCGCGTGAGCCGCGTGAACCCCGTTTTGCCGCGCCCCGTTTGGGTGATACCGCTTTCCGCGCCCAGCGTGAAGCCTTGGAACACGCACAGGCCGCTCTGCGCAAACTCGCGGCTCAAGCACACGGTGAAGTGGTCACCCAATGGCTGGCGGCGTGGGAAAAACGCGATGCAACGTTGGCTCCCACACCCGCCCGTTCACCGTGGGTGAATGCCTTGAACGCCAGTGCGAAGACCACGACCACCCAAGGACGTGATCCCCATACCGCCCTGTTGCGTTTAGAAATTGCCGCTGAAGTGCCAACACCCGCCGAAGATTTGGTGGCGCATCGCACCTTGAAATTGCAGTTACTCACCCAACGCAATGAACCCTCACCCGCTCAAACATGGGAGAAAGATATGATGGTATTGCTGGAATCACCCTTCCAACCCGAAACGGCACGGCGCGTGCAAAACGTGCTCAAAGTGCTGTTGAAAAAATAAGCCAGAGCGTGCAGCGTGACCGAAGGCGATTTGCTACGGCGGCTTGAGCAGTTGAATGCGATTGGTGTGGCGCTCTCCAAAGAGCAAAACATCACCAATTTACTAGAGAGCATCTTACTGGCCGCCAAAGCGATTACACAGGCCGACGGTGGCACGCTTTACCGCATGAATCCCGAACGCACCGCGCTGCGTTTCGAGATTCTGCGCACCGACTCGCTGAACTTTGCAATGGGCGGCAGTTCGGGTCGCCCGATTCATTTTCCAGAAATTCCGCTGCAACAAGCCGATGGCACGCCCAACGATTCCCATGTGGCAGCGTATGCGGCGATTCATGCCCGCACTGTCAATATCGCCAGCGCGTATACCGAAGGGGATTTTGATTTCTCCGGCACACGCACATTCGATCAAAAAACGGGCTATTGCTCAGAATCCTTCCTCACGGTTCCGATGAAGGATCATGAAGGGGACGTGATTGGCGTTTTGCAGCTCATCAATGCCCAGCGTTCTTCGGATGGCGCGGTGGTTCCGTTTTCACTGGCCGATCAAAATTTGGCCGAATCCTTGGCATCGCAAGCCGCGATTGCGATCACCAATCGGCATTTGATTGGGCAATTAGAAGGCTTGTTTGAATCGTTCATCAAAGTGTTGAACTTGGCCTTGGACGAAAAATCGCCGCACACGGGGGGACATTGCCAGCGCGTTCCGGCCTTGACCATGATGCTGGCGGAGGCCGTCTGCCTCCACCAAGAAGGCGTGTTGGCGGGCTTCCAGATGACCGACCGCGACCGCTACGAGCTGAAAATCGCCAGCCTGCTGCACGATTGCGGCAAGGTCACCACGCCCGTGCATGTGGTGGACAAAGCGACCAAGCTGCAAACCCTGTTTGACCGCATTGCGCTGATCGATACCCGCTTTGAAGTGCAAAAGCGCGATGCCGAAATCGCCATGCTGCGGGCGCAGTTGGCGTTGCGCGATGTCCACAATCCGCAAGCCGAAGCCGATTTACAAGCAGAATGCCAACGCCAACAAACGGCGATGGATGCCGATAGGGATTTTCTGCGCGTGGTGAATCGTGGAGCCGAATCCATGAAGGATGCCGATTTGCAGCGCGTGCGCACCATTAGCGAAAAATCCAACGTGTTGACCGACGACGAATTGGAAAATCTGCTGATTCGCGCGGGAACGCTGAACACCAAAGAACGCGAAATCATCAATCACCACATTGTTGCCACCATCAAAATGCTGGAACAACTCCCGTGGCCGAAGCACCTGAAGAACGTCCCCGAATACGCCGGCGGTCACCACGAACGCATGGATGGCAAGGGTTACCCCAAGGGTTTAACGCGCGATCAAATGTCGATTCCCGCGCGGATTATGGGGATTGCCGATATTTTTGAGGCACTCACGGCACGAGACAGGCCGTACAAACAGGGCATGACACTCTCGCAAGCGATGGGGATCATGCAAAAGTTCAGTGCCAACGGGCATATCGACCCCGATATTTTTGCCGTATTCGTGCAAGAAAAAGTGTATTTGCGTTACGCGCAGGAATTTTTAGAGCCGTGGCAAATCGACGACCTGCACGCTATCAACCCATTGGATACGTTGAATGCCGTGGGGAAGCCCCAGACGTAAGACATCGGCGCGGGGGGGCGTGGCGTTCATATCCCAATCGCTCAACACCCAGCGCGAACGTTGTTCTTCCGGTTCGCCCAAAGTGTGCCGCGCGGGGCGGTGCGTATGACCGTGGATCAGAGTGCGAGCGTTGGCTTGCCGCAGTGCATCCAGTGCCAAGGCCGTATCGACATCGGCATAGTCGGTATTGTCGCGGCTGTGTTCACGGCTGTGTTCACGCATGTGGCGGGCTAACGCAATGCGCTCGGGCAGCGGACGTTGCAAGAAAGCCGTTTGCCATTGCGGGCTGCGCACCTGTTGGCGAAACTGCATGTAGGCGGCATCGTCCACACACCACACATCGCCATGCGTTAAAACCCAGCGTTGATTGGCAAATTCCAACACATAAGGATCAGGCAGCAGCGTGGTATGGCTGGCCTGCGCAAATTGTTGCCCCAGCAAGAAATCGCGGTTGCCGTGCAGCGCAAAAATCGGGATGCGCTGGGCGGCTTGGCGAATGGCTGCGACGCATTCGGTGATGAAAGCATCACCGCTTTCAAGGACATCATCGCCCACCCACACCTCAAACCAATCGCCCAAAATGAAAAGGGCATCGGCGGGTGTGGTTTCCAGATAGTGGCGAAACGCCGCAAACGTGCGGGCATCACCGCTGTGCAGATGCAAATCGGAGATGCAATCCACGTAACGCCAAGGTTCGGTCATCGCTTCGTCACACCCACCCAATTACAGCGCGACGGCTTTGGTGATAACGATGTCTTCTGTGGGAACATGTTCATGAAAACCTTTGCGACTTGTTTTCACGGTTTTGATTTTGTCCACCACATCCGTACCCGCCACCACTTTGCCGAATACCGCATAGCCCCAGCCGTTGGCGTTGGGCGCGGTGTGGTTCAAAACGGAGTTGTTGGCAACGTTGATGAAAAATTGAGCGGTTGCCGAATGGGGATCACCCGTGCGTGCCATCGCCACGGTGTACATCACGTTGGACAAACCATTTTTCGCTTCATTTTGGATGGGAGCGCCGCAGGATTTTTGTTTCATGCCAGGTTCCATGCCGCCGCCTTGGATCATGAAATTGCTGATGATGCGGTGAAAAATCGTGCCGTCATAATGACCGCTTTTCACGTATTCCAAAAAGTTAGCGGTGGACAAAGGTGCTTTAACGGCATCCAATTCCAAAGTGATAACGCCGTAGTTGGCAATGTGGAGTTCGACTTGGGGGTTGTGCATAGATTTATTTTGCAGGAGTTAAAGTTGCAGACTGAATAACCACGGGTTCTTTGGGAACGTCCATAAAACCGGTGGGGACGGACTTGATTTTATTCACCACGTCCATACCACTAATGACTTTACCAAATACCGCATAGCCATCGGACGCGCCACGGGCATTGAGGAAATCGTTATTTTGCACATTAACGAAAAATTGGGCGGTCGCAGAATGGGGTTGGTTGGTGCGTGCCATCGCCACCATACCAATATCGTTTTTGAGGCCGTTTTGGGCTTCTAAGGCAATGGGGGCGCGTGTTTTACGCTCCTCTTTCGAGATCGTGTAACCACCACCTTGAATCATAAAATTCTCGATGATGCGGTGAAAAACCGTGCCGTCGTAATGCTTATCTTTCACGTACTGCAAAAAGTTTTCTACCGTTTTGGGTGCTTTGTCGGGATAGACTTCAATCGTGAAATTGCCCATGCTGGTTTTGAACTGCACTTGTGGCGCAGCATCCGCAGCCCATGCCGAAGCCAGCGGCAGCAACGAAGCCGCACACAGCACCACCGCACGGCGAGTCAATGCCGTGAATGAAGAGAATGAACGCAAATCAGACATCAAAAATTCCTTTTCATGAAAAATAGGATTGGGATTATGGGCGATAAGGGGGTGTAGCGCGGTAATGTAGGATGTACGCTTTTTTACCGCCTTTCTTTATGTTTAACCCGTCCCCTGCCGATGTTCGCCGATTTTTTTGCGCTGCCTATGCCAAAGCCCTCGCTGGGCAAGCGATGGATGCTATTGAGATAATAGCGTCCAAGTGGATGGATGAGCATCCCGAATACGCCGCCGATTTTGCCGATGTGGATGCCGCACTCGCTGCTATCGGTAAACCCGAACCCACAGCGCGGGAAAATCCGTTTTTGCACCTTGCGATGCACCTTTCGATTACCGAGCAATGCAGCATCGACCAGCCGCGCGGCATTCGCCAAGCCGTGGAGCTGCTGACGCACCGCCGCAATTCTCTGCACCAAGCGCACCACGAGGTGATGGAGAGCCTCGGTCGAATGCTGCAAGAAAGCCACACCACCCAGCGTCCACCCGATGGCGCGGTGTATGTCGCGGATATTCAACGCAGAGCAACAAAGGATTAAAAGGATCAACACACCATGAAATTCCAAGGAACCCAAAATTACGTTGCAACGCAAGATTTGATGCTCGCCGTGAATGCGGCCATCACCTTGCAGCGCCCGCTCTTGGTCAAAGGCGAACCCGGCACGGGCAAAACCATGTTGGCGGAAGAAGTGGCACAGGCGTTGAATGTGCCGTTGCTGCAATGGCATATTAAATCGACCACCAAAGCGCAGCAAGGCTTGTACGAATACGATGCCGTCAGCCGCCTACGCGATTCGCAGCTTGCCGATGTGGACGCGGGCGAGCGCGTGAAGGACATCAATAATTACATCATTAAAGGCGTGCTGTGGCAGGCATTTACGGCGGATCAACCCGTCGCGCTGCTGATTGATGAAATCGACAAAGCCGACATCGAATTCCCCAACGATTTATTGCGCGAACTCGACCGCATGGAGTTTTATTGCTACGAAACGCGCCAGCTCATCCGCGCCAAGCATCGCCCGCTGGTGTTTATTACATCCAATAATGAAAAAGAATTGCCCGATGCGTTTTTGCGCCGCTGCTTTTTCCACTACATTAAATTCCCCGATGCAGTGACCATGCAAAGTATTGTGGATGTGCATTTTCCGAATCTGAAGCGCGATTTACTCACTGCCGCGATGAAGACGTTTTACGAGCTGCGCAATCTACCCGGCTTGAAGAAAAAACCGTCCACCAGTGAATTGTTGGATTGGCTCAAACTCTTGATGGCAGAAGACATCGGCATAGAAGCCCTGCAATCCACCGATGCCAAAACCGCCATTCCCCCGCTGATTGGTGCGTTGCTGAAAAACGAGCAAGATGCCACCCTGTTTGAAAAACTGATGTTTTTACAAAGCCGGAATCGCTAACGCCCCCTATGTCCGCCCACGACAACGCTTATAAACATTTGTTTTCGCACCCGCAAGCGGTTCGGGATTTGCTGCGCGGGTTCGTGGAAGAAGACTGGGTGGCGTTATTGGATTTCGACACGCTCGAAAAAGTTGCCGGCAGTTACGTCACGGACGA
>CALMCD010000470.1 GCA_937863075.1 uncultured Rhodoferax sp.
TTCGGAAGTCGGCATCACCAAAGGCGGTACGGGCGCGGGGGGCGTTATCGGTGCAGGTGGTGCAGCAGGTGCGGTTTGTGCGAACAAATTGATGGGGATGTTAATCGGCTGAATCCGACCAATTTCCGCCACAATACGGGCATGAATATCCCGTGTGGCTTCGTGAACAATCGCTTGCACACAGGCTTCGACCTGCGCCCGTAAAGGAGCTTCCAG
Source organism: uncultured Rhodoferax sp. (assembly GCA_937863075.1). Classification (GTDB taxonomy): domain Bacteria; phylum Pseudomonadota; class Gammaproteobacteria; order Burkholderiales; family Burkholderiaceae_C; genus Allorhodoferax. The sequence continues at coordinate 217 of CALMCD010000470.1, forward strand.
TGCCTTGAAAATCACATCGGCGATCCCCTGAATCGAATGCGCCAAATCTGGAACGGGTGGCACTGCCTCGGCAGCAACTGAGGCAGAAATGGAAGGGGTAGGGGCAGTTATGGGACGCTGCTTTTGTTGGGTTGTACGGTTTACCATTGCAGTTGTCTCTTTCTAGTTTGAGTGACCATTCTTTCATACTCTTTAGCCCAAAAACCCCATGCCTGCTTATTCCTTTGAAGCCCTTGATGCCCAAGGCATTTCCCGCGAAGGGGTGATGGAGGCAGAAACCATCAAGGCTGCCCGTGCCCTGCTGCGTGCCCAAGCCTTGGTTCCGCTGGTGGTTGAACCAGTGGGCATCGGCACGGCATCGGATGCGGGTCATGCCCGTAAAAGCACCACGCTATGGGAATCGCGCGTGTTCAACGCCAGCGCCTTGGCTATTTGGACGCGCCAAATTGCAGGCCTAGTGGCATCCGGCTTGCCGCTGGAACGCGCCTTAGCCGCCCTCTCGGAAGAAGCCGACGATCCGCGCCAACGCAACCTTATCGCCACCCTCCGCGCTGAGGTGAATGGCGGAACATCGTTCGCCACCGCCTTGATGCAGCATCCGCGCGAATTTGCCTCCACCTATTGCGCCGTGGTCAGCGCGGGTGAACACAGTGGCAACCTCGGAACGGTGCTGGAACGGTTAGCGGACGATTTGGAACAAAGCCAAGCGCTGCAATCCAAACTCATCGGCGCGGCCTTGTATCCGGCAATTGTGACGCTGGTCGCCATTGCCATCGTTACCTTTTTGCTGGGCTATGTCGTGCCGCAGGTGGCGGAGGTGTTTGTGGGCAGTAAACGCGCCCTGCCTTTGCTCACGGTGGTGATGATGGGCATTGGCAATTTTGTGCGCAACCAATTTTTCTGGCTGCTTGGCGGTTTGCTTTTGGTAGCTGCTTCTGCGCGGCTGGCATGGTCGAGTGATGCTTTTAAGAATCGGTTTGATGCGGCATGGCTGAATCTGCCCATCCTCGGCAAACTGGCGCGGGGTTACAACGCGGCGCGGTTTGCCAGCACGTTGGCGATGCTTTCCGCAGCGGGTGTGCCGATCTTGCGGGCGTTGCAAGCAGCGGCTGACACGCTTTCTAACCGCGCCATGCGTGCCGATGCGTTGGATGCGCTGGTGCTGGTGCGTGAAGGTGCGCCGCTGGCATCGGCAATGGTGCAGAAAAAACGCTTTCCGGGAATCTTGTCGATGTTCGCGCGGCTGGGGGAGCAAACCGGACAGTTACCGCTGATGCTTGACCGCGCCGCCAAACAACTCAGCACCGAGGTACAACGCCGTGCCCTGCAACTCGCCACCCTGCTTGAACCGCTGCTGATTGTGGCGATGGGCGTGGTGGTGATGCTGATTGTTTTAGCGGTGCTATTACCGATTATTCAGATGAATCAGATGGTGCGGTGAGTGCAACCGGTGCGTTAAAACACCGCTGGCAAACCATCTTCCCGATTCGGCGGTGGTAATGCACGGTTTCGCCTTGCAGGACTTCACCGTTGCACGTATCGCAGAAATAATCCACGTCCATCACCAAGCTATCGAAACCGTCTAACGGCACTTCAACATCGCCCACGGTACGGGGAACGGGGTGGTCTTTGATGATTTCGGCTTTATAGTGGGCTTCCAGTTGTTGCAACTGCTGCACCCATTCTTCGGCTAATCCTTGCACGCGCAAGCAATTCAGCATCATGTTTTCGCGGTGCTGGAACAATGCGGGGGAAATCACCATCCAATGGTGGGCATGGTAGGGGCGATTGCCCATGTAGTGCTGCTCGCCGGTAATGGCTTGCCGCAAAAAAGAATACTGTTTTTCGACGAGCCGCTGGCGTGGAATGCCCTCAAAAAACGGCGATAGCTGCGGGTCGGCATAGACCTGATGGTAAAAATCATCCAGCGCACGGTACAGCAACGCGCCTTGTTCCAACGCATCCCACAGGGTGAGATTGGGTGCGGGGTCTTCCACGGGTGGAGCGGGTTCGCTGCCGTATTCGTCTTCTTGCGCCACACGCATCAAAATGGTGGCATCCAGTGCCAGATGGGTGCGCCATTCTTGGGCTAGGCGGGTGGGGTCGTCCTTCGTCAACTGAATGGCGAAGTAATATTCTTCATGGGGATTATTCGCCAGTGGTAGACGGTGATTGCGCCCGTGGGCATCGCGCACCATGATGGCGTTGGCGGACGATGCGTCCAACGTGCGCAGCGGCTCGAATAGCAAGGTCATCGTGCCGTTGGCATCTTCCTCGCGCGAAACCAGTTGGGCGGAAACAAAGAAATCGTCTGGCTGGGGAAAATCAATCTGCATATCGCCCAACGGTTGGCACACGCAGGGCAAAAAATAGTTTTTGGCGACCAGTTCGCTGGATAAACCTTGTTGGGCGCGTTCGGGGATTGTGCCTGCGGTGCAGCGCACAATGCAGGTGTGGCACACACCACCGCGACATGAAAAAGGGAGCTGAACTCCCTGACGCAGTGCGGCCTGCAACACCGTTTCATGGGGGAGGGCATTAAATGCCTTCTCCGCAGAAACGAGGGTAATCAAACAGCCATCTCCAATTTTGGCATGGCAATCCGCGCTTTGGTTAGTGCCATGCCCAAGTTGGCGGTGTTCCGGCACACAAATACGGCGACATAATTTTGATTTTTCTTGCCGCGCATAAAGAAGTGAATCATGTGGTCGCTATTCACAATAATTTCTTGAAAATAGTGCCGCGTATCGCCACTGGTTCCGCGTGATTTTTTGAACATTGCTTCAATCATCATCACATTTTGTCCGGCGAATAAATCGGCGGTAGCGGCTGCAACTAAACCCAATACCTCGGAAGGGTGGGAATCGACCGTGCGAACACCCAATAACATACCGCTATTGATGTCCACCACACCTGCGGCCAAACATTCGGGGATGCTGGCAACTGCTGCACTAATTTCTGAATCGAGAGACATTGGTTTTCCTCCTAAAAATCATAAAGTTCGGTTCAATAAATCTTTTTCAAAGATCAACAAGAATTCTTCCTGCTCTTGACTTTGAATAAAACCCGGCTGTAACAGACGCAAGCGTCGAATCGCTTCCTCTGCGCTCAATCCACCCTCTTTTATCATCCACGCCGCAAGAACCGTACCTGTTCGCCCTAAGCCAGCTAAACAATGAACGGCTAATACGTCCCCCTGTTCAACCAATCGCAGCATACGGTGGAGCAGCATGTAGATTTGCCGCATTGAAGGAGCACCTCGGTCATATATCGGTAAGTGCAAATTGCATAAACCCGCTTCTTTGAGGGGGGCTTGCTCTAAATCGGTTTCGGTCAGGGTAATCAGCGTGGTGATTCCTACCCGTGCCAACAGTTGCAAATCGTATTCAACCGGATTGGTCACCCCGGGTTGAGGACAACCCGCCAACTGCCCCGGAACCACCCACACAAAACCACGCGGAGCGCGGGCATCAAACGCATTGCCATACGTACCAATTTCCGCCACCATGCGCACCCCGTTCCGTGTGGTTTGCAGGTACGCAGGCGCTGAAGGTCGTGCTGGAGGCAGGGATGGAATCTGAAGCAGCGTAGGTTCCAGCACTGGTTCTGGTTCTGGTTCTGGTTCTGGCTGCGGTGGAGGGGGCGGT